>JAEYQM010000086.1 GCA_023410025.1 Bacillota bacterium | reverse complement strand
ATATCTTCACATGAAAAATTAAATAAATCTAATGTTCTTGGATGAATAAACTTAATATTATAAAAATGTAATTTTAAGCTTTCTTTGCTTTCTTCACCATATATTTTATCCCCCAATATTGGGTGATTTATACTACTTAAATGAACTCTAATTTGATGTCTTCTTCCACCTTTAATTAGTACTTGTAGTTTTGTTTTCCCTTTTTTCTCTTCAATTACTTTATATTCAGTATAAGCAGGTTTTCCCGTCTTAGATATCCTTTGTTTATTACTGTGGCGATCTTTTCCGATTGCTGAATTGATTACACCAGTTTTTTCCACAAAATTTCCTTTTACCCAACATTGATAATTTTTTTCAAGCATTTCATTCTCAAATAGGTAGCTTAAATAACTAGCGCTCAAAAGATGCTTAGGGAAAATTACCATCCCAGTAGTATCAACATCAATTCTATGAACCACTCTAACACTTGATTTAATATAATTCCTATTGTAGTAATAGGCAAGGCGATTACATAATGTATCATAATCATTGCCATCACTATGAATTAAAATTCCTCTTGGTTTTTTAATAATTATAAAATCATCATCTTCATATAATACATCAATGTCTTTTTTTGATTCTTCAGTATAGATATCTTCTGTATATTCTAGATCAATATTTATTTCATCATTTTCTTTTAATATATAATCAAATTCAACAAAATCTCCATTAACTGTTAGTGCTTTGTTAATTTTAAGTTTATATATATTAGCTTTTGATAAGTGATAGAATTCCAGCAGTTCATTAATACTTTTATTTTTAAATTTATAATTTATTTTTATTAACATATTTTTAAAATAAGATTAAGTTCATCAATACCTATTATCTTAATATTATTTCCTTTCTTTATTAATTCTAATACATCAATTACTACACTTTCGCTATATCCATCAAATAAAATCAAAATATCAGTTTTATTATTTACAATCTTATTAGGAAATCCACCATTTATATATATTAGTTTATCTAATTCTTTTCTCTTTAATACCGGATGTTTTCCAGAATAACTTACTACTTTATTAATTAACTGTTCATTATATATTTTTTTATGATTCAAAACTTGATTAAATGAATAAGTATTATAAAAGTTTTCAGCACTATAATTACCATATATTAAATCTAAAGAATTATAAAGTTCGGTAACAGTATCTTTACCCATAATCTTTAAACCTCTATTTATAATATCAACACAAATAGATGCATCACTTAATGCGTCATGATGATTATGATTTACACCAAGGTAGGCTGCCAGTGTATTTAGGCGATGATTAATAACTTCACCATTATGCCATAATTTTCTTGCTAGTTTTACTGTGCAACCAAATTTAAAATTTGGTTTATTAATATTAAATCTTGTAAGTAACGCATCCAAGACATTAAAATCAAACAAAGAATTATGAGCAAAAACTATTGTATTATCAAATACATCCTTTATATCATCCCATATTTGATCGAAACTCTTTTCATTACACACATCATCATATGTAATATGATGAATCATAATATTAGCATCTCTAAAAGGTTGCAATGGATTAATTAAAATATGTTTCTGATATACTTTTTTATTATTTAATACTCCAACTATACCAATACTACAAGCACTTGACATTTGTTCATTTGCTGTTTCAAAATCTATTGTATAATAATCCATTATTTACACTAGTCTTTCAAATAATCTTTCAAACGCTTTGCAAGTTCAAAAAATCCCAAATCGGTCAAATGAGCACCATCGACTGTTTCTTCATATGATAAATCTTTTAATAACTCTTCTCCATCAATAAAAATTACATTTTTAATGTTTTTTTGTAATTCTTTATTTTTTTCCATTGCTAATTTAGGTGCAGCTAATACTAAATTCATTGGATTAGGAAATTTAGAAATTAGAATAATTTTATCACAAACTAATTTTTCAACAAACCCTGGAAGTAATTTATACATAGCATCAACACTATTATTTGATTCAACTTCTAATATCAAATATTTCTTTTCAATACTATTTAAGATATCAATCATTTCATTTTCAAGATGGGCACTACCAGAGAAACCCAAGTTAATAAACTCATATTTAGTCATTCTTTCTAATATATTACTATAACCCATACCAGGTCTAGTAGCACAACCGCCTTGACTAATTGAAGTTCCATATATAACTACTTTTTCTCTTTGTTCTTTCGTGAATTCAAATTCACATCCTTCCTCTACTCCAACATAAGCTTCTTTTACACCTTGGTATAATGGAAAATATATTTTAAACTCTCTTTGTGTTTTTTCCATGTTTTCAACAAATACAACTTCATATTCTGATTTATTAACCTTTGTTGTGTTTAAAAAGACAAATTTACCCTCATGTTTATAATATAAATCAAAACCAATTGTACCTACTGCCGTCATATGACTCATATATGCTGGGCCATTAACGACTGCTCTAATTCTAATAAATGAAGAATTAGTTTTAAAACTAATATTTAATCCACTAGTATGTTTTTTTAATGTATTAACACTTTGACTTACAAAGTCAGTTTCTTTAAGTCGTGAAAACTTATCCAAACAGTAACTCCCACAAATATAATCATTATTCAAATCATACCAATGGCAATTGCTTCCCTCTTCTTGATTGTTATCAACCATTTTTTTATCAATTTCACTAATTTTCATCTTATCACCCATATAAAATTATACATTATTTTAATAATATTTCAATAAGTTTATTTTTATATTGAAAAATATAGTCGTTGTGGTACAATATGAATGATAGGGGTGAATTATGAAAAAATTAGTTTTATTATTTTTAATTATAATGTTAAGCGCTTGCACTAACAATTCGAATAATGAAAAAAATAAAACCTTGCAAGAATTGCTAGACGAAATTAGTATAAGTGAAGAAATCAGTAGCGACATAGAGCTTCCAACATCTTATAAATTAAATGATGAAGTAGTTATCGCTATTTGGGAAAGTAGCAATATAAATATCTTAAGTAATACTGGTATTTTAACTAGACCGCTAGGGGATTCTGAAATTACACTTTCATTAACTTTAATTTCTAGTACAGAATCTTTAAGTAAAGATTTTAAAGTTAAAGTATTAAAAGTAGCTGATGAAGATGTTATTAACGCCGTATTAGATAAACTTAATGTTCCTTCATCAACAAAGGTTAATATTAACCTTCAACAAAATGTTACTTTATATGGTCAAAGATTTACAATTGTTTGGTCAACATCAAATAGTAATGCGATTACTAATTCTGGTAAAGTGGGCCTAATTGAAAAAGATGCTGAAGCGACACTTACAGCAAAAGTAACATATAATAATTTAACACTTTCAAAAGATTTTCCAATAAACATTATTGCTTTGAATAATGATGAAAAAGCTGAATATATATTTAATAGCTTAGGTATTCCTAAGATGACAAGCACTGATTTAAATCTAAAAACTGTTTTTGATTTTAATCTAACTGGTGTTTGGACATCAACAGATCAGAATATTATTAGTAACACAGGTAAGGTTAATACTAACCTACAAGGTAATAAAAAAGTTAGTTTAACACTAACATTAAGTAATGGAATTGGGAGGACATTTGAAGTGACTGTATCACAAAATAATCATTTAGTTATTGATAGAACTTTTGAAGGTTCAAAACAAAATGTGGTAATCAAAAATGGTAAATTAACTCTAGCTGAGGGTGCAACCACAGGAACATATGAATCTGATATTATTGAAACATTAAGTTTTAATGAACTTGTTGGTTCATGGGCATCTACTTCTTCAAAAAATGCAACTGTTAATTTTTCTGTAAGGGTAAGAGTAAATAATACTTGGAGTAAATATTTTAGTTATGGGGAATGGGGATTCGGTAACTCAAATAGATCAGTTGACACAAGTGATACTATTGCAAAACTTTCTATAGATGAAATAAAGATTTTAAACAGCAAAACAGCTGATGCTATTCAATTTAAAGTTGTGTTAACAAGAACTAGTACAACTGTTGATGCACCACAAACATCACTTCTTGCTGCAGCATTAAATATACCAGGTTATACAAATATAATTGATATATCTAATATTGATAAAACTAAGATATATGATGTTCCACAATTATATCAACATGTAGTGCCAACAATTGGTGATAGTATTTGTAGTCCTACTTCTGCTACTATGCTTTTAAAATACTTAGGTGTAGATCTAAAAAATCAACCTGACAATAACTATACTTATGAACATGAATATATTGCAAGACGTGTATATGATCATGGAAATAGTATCTTTGGTAACTGGGTTTATAATACTGTCGGTATTTCTTCATTCGGATTTGATTCATATGTAATGAGAATGTATTCTTACCAAGAATTACTTGTTCATCTATATGAAAACGGACCAATTAGTGCTTCTATTAAAGGAACTGTTAATGTTGAAAAAGGAAAAGATTATACAACTAATGGACATTTAATAGTTGTTAAGGGATATAGAATTGAAGGCGATCAAATTTACATTGTTATTAATGACCCAAACTTATCAAATGTTGATGATGAAATGAAATTACAAAACTTCTTAAATGTTTGGAGAAATGTAGCTTATATTGTTTAATAATAAAAGTAATACTAATTACCTACAAAATTAGAGGTAAAATTAAATATAGCCAACACGTTTTAGTGCTGGCTTTTTTATATGAAGAAAACAAAGAAAAGCCCCCTTCAAATTTGCATAAGAACGAAATAACTTTTTTATAAAAAGGTATGCAAAAACCCTCCATCAAGGAGGGTGCATTATATAAGTTTTTGCCTAAAAAACACTACTAAAATGCAGACTATATAGGTATAACTTTTTTATTTAAAAAACATCCTTTACAAGTTTTTTTAAATAATATTTAGGATTACAAATAGACTGATCAATACTAGCATATTTTGGGGTTATGGCATATACTTTTAAATTATCATATGGATTATTAAATAACTCATTTATTCCAACAATAGCAACAACTTTATTTGTAGTTTTCTTACAAATTCCATCAATTACTTTTCCACTTATACTTTGAGAATCTATTTTTCCTTCTCCAGTTATAATAAAGTCATAATCTTTTGATATATTTTCAAAATTTATTTTATTTAGTAAAAAATTTATCCCACTAATAACTTTTGAATTAAATATGGCTTGTAAGATATAACCTACTCCACCAGATGCTCCACTTGATTTTTCTAGATGATATTGCCTAGAAAAGCCAAGTATATTTACAATGTTTATTGCATTATTTTCTAGTATTTCTATTTCTTCTTTACTTGCTCCCTTTTGCTTTGCATAGGTATAGCTTGCACCATTTTTACCAAGTAATGGATTGGTCACATCAGATAAACAATAAAAATTCAATCCTTCTATTTTACTTATAACCTCACTATAATCAATTCTTGTAACTAAACCCATTTTCTCTCCAGTTATAAAGGTAAGTTCTTCTTCGTTATGATAAAACTTTGCACCTAATGCTTCAATTATCCCAAGCCCTAGGTCATTTGTTGAACTACCACCAATTCCAATATAGATATTCTTATACCCTCTTGTAACTGCATCTTTTATCAGTTGCCCAACCCCATAAGTAGATGTGTACATTGGGTTTTTATTTTTTATCATTGCAAGTCCACAAACCTTAGCCAATTCAATATAAGCTGAGTCTTTATCATATAGATAATATGATTTAATATTTTTATTTAAAGCATCTTTTACTTTAAGGTGTCTTTTTTTATATCCAAAATTAATGGCATCTAAAAATCCTTCACCACCATCACTTATTGAATAACAATCACTTTTTATATTTTTTTTACGTAATTGTTTAGAGACAATCTTATTAACTGTCTTACTTTCCATTGATCCTTTAAATGAATCAATCATTATTAATACTTTCATTTTTATCACCACTTTTTTTATTATATCATATAATTTATAAAAATTTTTATAAACTTTTAATTTTTTTAAAAAATTAGTTAAAATAAAGGGCTTTCATTTATAAACAAAAAATGTTATAATTAACATGACAATTGGTCAATCATATTAAAATATTATTTTAAGGAGGTTTTGCCCCCAAAATACTAATATGATTATAACTAGGGGGTAATAGGAGAAAATGAAAAGAGTACTTGGTTTAATTATGGTTATTATTGCTACTATAGCCTTAGTAGGCTGTACTCAAAAAGCAGTATTAACAATAAGTGAATCTGATAAGACGGCAAATCTTATCATTGGTGAAACAAAAGAAATTACTATTATTAAAAGCAAAGGTACGGTAGTATGGAAATCAGACAATGAAAATATTGCAACTGTTTCAAATGGTGTAATCACTGCCGTTAGTCAAGGTAGCACTAAAGTAATAGTTAGTATTAAAGATTCAAATGTATATGTCGAAATAACAGTTACTGTAGGTTTACCTGATCCAACTTCTGTATCTATTACTGGTGCTAAAGAAGTTGTAATGGGTACCAAAACTAAATATAGAGCTAGTGTACTACCAGAAAAAGCACTTCAAGAAGTAAAATGGTCAACAAACAATGATAATATTGCAACAATCGATGATGATGGTAATCTTACACCTGTTGCATTGGGTAATGTAATTATTAAAGCAACATCAAAAGCAAATAATTTAGTTATGTTTGAATATAATGTGAAAATAATTGCACCTAGCCCAACTGGAGTTACCATTACTGGTGATAGTCAAGTAGAACTAGGTTCTACATTACAATTAACTGCTATAGTTAATCCTGAACTTGCAAGCCAAGAAGTTACTTGGTCAATAGACGACAATGCTCTTGCATCAATTTCAGAAAATGGTTTATTAACACCTGTTGCTATTGGAGCAGTAAAAGTTACTGCAACATCAAAAGTAAGTTCTACTATTAAAGTTGAAAAAACAATTACTATTGTATATCCACAAATTACCGAATTAAAAATAAGTGGTCCTACAAATGTTTTTGTTGGAACAACTTCTAACTACACTGCTGAAATTACTCCAGCAATTATACCTCAAGGTGTAACTTGGTCTGTTAATGACACAAATATTGTAACAGTATCTGAAACTGGTGTATTACAAGCTAAATCTGTGGGTACAGCAATATTAATAGCTACATCAAAACATGATCAAACTAAATCTGCTCAAGTTACTGTTAATGTTATTGAATTAACAAATGATTTCTTAATTGATCCAAATATCACAGCAAGTCAAACTGTTGAATACAAAGGAATTATATTTGTTGAAGGATTAAATGCATTCAGTTCATTAGATAAATTAAATAATCTATTAAAAGAAGGTTCAAAAGTTTATATTAAACCAGGTTCATATAGTACTGGCTTTACTGTAAACGCAAATAATGTTTCTATTCTAGGTCCTAATGAGGGAATAAACCCTAATAAAGCAACTAGAGGTGAAGAAGCAATCATTAAAAACATCATTACTATTAGTGGCGTACAAGGCCTTGTAATTGATGGTATTAAATTAGAAGATAAAGGTCAAATATATGCAAATAGTGTAGTTAAAAACATAACCATTAAAAATATATTTGCATTTGAACCAAACGTCCCAGCTAGTGAAGGTATTGTTTACTTTGCAGCAACTGATGCAACAAAAAATGAAGGTGTGAGTGTAACTGACTCATTATTTAATGATTCAAAATCTTATGGATACCGTGGTGTTAGAATTTACAATGCTTTTAACACAATTATTAAAGGCAACAACTTTATTGGATTTTTTGACTCAATTAGACTAGAAGGTCATGCTAATACAACTTCTGGATTTGGTGTAACTGGAACTTTATTAATTGAACAAAATGAGTTTTCATTAAACGTTCAGTATCCAATTTATGTAACTAGATATCAATCAGCTGATATTTTAATCTCTAATAATAAGATTTCTACAAAGCCTAAATCAACTGGTACATTTGCATCAATTTATTTAAATAGTTTTGTACCTGTTGATAATGTTAAAACTGTTGTTAATATTAAGAGTAATGAAATTGTTAATAAAACTGTAAACCATGACATTCGTTTTAACTCTGGAACAGCAACAAGTGACCAATTAGAAATTAACGTAAATTACAATGTATTCAATGAATTACCTTATTACGATACAACAACTTCTACTTACAAAAGCCATATAATTGATCATTCAACTTCAACTACTGACTTTATTGTTAATGGAACAGAAAATATATTTAAATATACAGAAGAAGTATTACCTGCTTTCTTTACAAAAGTAGCATATGATCCATTCTATCGTGAAGAATATGAATTAACTATGTTATATGTAAATCTTGCATGGTCTGAAACTCCATCTGATACAGTAGTTACTTATAATGGAATTAAATTAGTATTTGGACAAAGAGCATTTGCATCTCTTGCAAGTGCAATTGAAAAAGCAAATGATGGAACAATAATTTTATTAACTCCTGGTACATATAATGAAACATTAACAATTTCTAAGAACAATATTACAATTATATCTCTAAATAAAAATATATTACCAGAAAATCATCTAACTGCAAACGATGCAATATTTACTGGTAAAATTACAATTTCCAAAAACTTAAAAAACTTTACAATTAACGGCTTAAAATTTACTGGCGATGCCCAAATCATTAACCAAGCTGGTGCTGCAGGAACTTCTTCTGCTGTTGCAACTAACTTAGATGGATTCAAGTTTGTTTATAATAATGTTGAAACTGGATTATTGACAGGTAAAGGATTTATTTATTTTGTTGAAGGCGCTAGTTCATATAGTAAAAATATTGAAATATCTTACAATAAGTTCACAGCTATTGCTGAATCTAAACTTGAAAGTATTGTCTACTTAGATAATAATGCTGAATTAAAAGTTGTTGGTAACAAATTTGAAAATATTCCAACAATGGCATTCTATGTTCATGACACTACTAAAGGTTTAGCCGGTAACACATATATCCAAGGTAATCAATTTAATAATATAACTAAAGATGCATTAAAGTTTAACTGGCTTTCACCTCTTCCTGGAACTACTGTAACTGTTAAGATTGTTGATAATACGTTTAAGAACGTAAGTGGAACAAGTATTTATCTTGGAAGCATGAACCAAGCTGATATTTTTAAAAACATCTTTATTCAATACAATAAGTTTGAAGATTTCAATAATGGTATTTTTGTTTCTAGAGTTCATGCTGGTGGAAATCTACATGTAAACTATAATATATTCCAGACTGTTGCTGGAGGATTTTATATGGAAGACGGAAAAGGTGCAACTTCCCCAATTGACCTAGATGCAATTAATAACTTATACATGGCGGATGGTTTAGTTATTATTCCAGACCAAGAAAAATTTAAAAATGTAATTAAAACTCAGACTAAATATACAAGCATCGATCAAGTACCAAAATTCCCTGGTGATGGTATTGTTCTAATTGAAAATATTAAAATTCTTGATGTTGAAGGAATTCAATATGTTGGAGAAACCTATGAATTAAATATAAGTTTCTCACCTGACAATGCAACTGTAAATAACTTAGTTTGGGAAACAAGTGATGAATCAATTGCTTCAGTAACAAATGGAATAGTTACATACCTAAAACAAGGAAAAGTAACAATTAAAGTATATCCTCAAAATAATCCATTAGTATTTGATGAAATTGAAATTACTATTGTTATTTTTCAAGATATTGATGTAATTGCCAATAGTAATGGTATAATATACTTAAATCAAGAATTACAATTAATAGTCAAAAAGTATCCAAATACATTAACTGGTGATGTAACATTTAAGAGTCTTTCTTCAGATGTTGCAACAGTTAGTGAAACTGGAGTTGTAAAAGGATTAAAAGAAGGAGAGGTAGTAATAGAAGTGAAAGTTGCTGATCATGATCTTACATCAACAATTACTCTAGTAGTTGCTAAAGAAGAAACAAATGTAGACCCTGTTAAATTCCTAATGGATGCTAACATCAGTGCAGCGTTATTAAGAAACATTAATACTTTTGGTAATACAACAAAAATTGAATTAACAAAAGGATCAGTTTCTTACTTATGGTTTAATAATATTAAAGTTACTGAGATTTTAATGGAAGGCAGACCAAAAATAAAACTAACTAGTACAGAATTTATCGTTGTACACGACACAGGAAATAACAATGTTGGTGCAAATGCATTAATGCACTCTAACTATTTAAAAAATAACACATCTACATCATGGCATTATACAGTCGATGATGAAGGTGCATATAAACATATTCCTAATGATGAAGTAGGCTATCATGCTGGTGATGGTTTAAGAGAATTTGCTTTATTACAAACTGGAGTTACAGCTACAACACCTAATCCAGTAATTACAATTAGTTCAGATGGGTACTATGAATTAAATGGTACTAAATCTACTATTATTGCTCCTTTAATTGATGGAAGAATTGCAAAGACAAACGAAATTACTCCATCAGGAATCTATACTGAAATTAAAGATGGTAAGTATTTAATGAACAAAACTTATTACAATACTACTTACAAATTAATTTCTAACCATGGCGGTGGTTCAAATGGTATTGGTATTGAATCAGCAGTTGATGATGGATCAGATTTATACTTAACTTGGCAAAATCTTGCTCAATTAGTTGCTGATTTACTTATTGAAACTAATTTAGGTATAAATAGAGTAATGCAACACAATAACTTTTCTGGCAAAAATTGTCCACAAACATTAAGAACTGCCAACTTATGGGATCATTTTATTAAGATGGTTGAATTTGAATATTTAAGACGCACAGTATATAAAGATTATAATTTTTCATTTGTATCAAATAACCCAACTCTTGTTGATAACTCAGGACATATTATAAAAGTTCCATCAGTTACAACTGAAGTAAGTTACACAGTAACTATTACTAATAATAGTGGATACAATAAACAAGTAACTTTATATACATCAATCCCAGGATTAAAAACTTTATAATAAAAAATAGGGTTAAAAATAAACAATTCTATTTATAATAAGAGCCAAGTAAGTCAGATTATTTCTGAATATTACTTGGCTTTTTTAAGTGTTGATAAAATCTAATTTTGACTTTAAATAAATATCTTTAAAGTTTTTATTATTAAATTTACTTATAAATATTACAGTAGTTACTAACATAGATTAGATACTTGCTTGGTCCAGTAAGTCTATAATATCAAATGTTTTATTCATTACTAGTTTACAAAATTATTTTATCTAATTTATTCAAATTATAATATAAAATTATTTTTTTTTATATCTATTTGTATACTACATTTTTAAAAAATATATTTATAAAGGTAATTTAAATATAAAAGGTGAAGCAATGAATAATTAATCCAAAACGCTTCACCATTTTTTATTGTCTGCTTTGTTTTTTTAAAGCTATTTATTTTTATTTTATAAATTTATTTTTTCGAGTCACAAATCCACCATGTAAATTGGTAATATCATTACTTACTACCATTGCTTTTGGATCTATATTTTGAATTTCTTCACAAACACTTTCTTTATCACGGCGATTAGCATAAATCATAAGAACTGAACGAATAGAATCTTTTCCTTCACCCTTTACTATTGTAACACCATATCCTTTGCTTCTTAACACGTTAGCAATAACTATGCCTATATCTTCTGTAGTGATTGCTTGAACTAAAACTCGGCCCAATGCTATTTTATTTTCAAGCTTAGAACCAACATATACTCCTGTTGCATATCCTAAACTATATACTATTCCTTTAATAGGTTCTTCTGTTATTCCTTCAATTACCCTAGAAGCAACAAATACCCAAATTAATACTTCAAAAAAGGCAAGAATAACTCCGATTTTACGATAATCTTTATTAATTAAAATAATTCTTAATGTTCCTATTGACACTTCAATAATTCGAAATATAAATATAAACACTAATGCCCATACTGATTCTACACTAAAAAATGATTTAAAAAATTCTGCCATATAATTCCGACTCCATATACTTTCTTACAAATTTATTATAGCATAACAACTTGATTTTTGAAAGTATAATATTTTTAATTATTACTCATTAAATAAAGCAGTTGATAAGTATCTTTCCCCAGTATCTGGTAAGATTACAACAATATTTTTACCTTCATATTCCTTTTGTTTTGCAAGACTTATAGCTGCATGTAATGCTGCCCCAGATGAAATACCTACTAGGATTCCTTCAGTTCTGGCAATCAATCTACCCATTGCAAATGCTTCTTCATTAGCAACTGTTATTACTTTGTCATAAATCATAGTATCAAGTGTATTAGGAATAAATCCAGCACCAATCCCTTGAATTTTATGTGGACCAGGAGTACCTTGAGTTAATACTGGCGAATCTTTCGGTTCAACACCAACAATTTCAATATGAGGAAGTTTAGTCTTTAAATATTGGCCAGCTCCACTTATTGTTCCTCCTGTACCAATACCAGCCACTAAAACATCTACCTTTCCTTCAGTGTCATTGTAAATTTCAGGACCAGTTGTTTCTTTATGTACTTTAGGATTAGCCATGTTATCAAACTGACTTGGAATAAATGAATTAGGAATTGATTGAGCTAGTTCAGTAGCCTTAGCAATCGCTCCTTTCATTCCTTTACTACCTTCAGTTAATACAAGTTCTGCTCCATATGCCTTAAGTAACATTCTTCTTTCCATACTCATTGTTTCAGGCATTGTAAGAATAACTTTGTAACCCTTAGCAGCAGCTACCATTGCTAGACCAATACCAGTGTTTCCACTTGTAGGTTCAATAATTGTGTGCCCTTTTTTTAATACGCCTCTTTGTTCCGCATCATTAATCATAGCAAGAGCAATACGATCTTTCACGCTTCCTCCTGGGTTAAATGACTCTACCTTAACAATGATGTTTCCATATAAATTTTCGTTCTTTTCTAACTTTGTCAACCTAACTAGTGGAGTTCTTCCAACTAGCTCTAAAATATTATTATAAATCATATTAATTTCCCTTTCTTTATAAACATACTATTCATATATGTTAACTATGATTAGTATATGCTTATTTTTAAAATATGTCAATTATTTTACTTTGTTTTTTTAAAAGCATGTGATAAAATAAATCATATATATTTAGTATGAAAAAGGAGACATCATGAAAATATCTGTAAAAGGAAGATACGCAATATGTTCAATGATTTATTTAGCATCTATTGAAGACCGTAATATCTCAGTGTTAGAAATATCTCAAAGCTTAGGAATATCAAAAATATATCTTGAACAAGTTTTTACAATTTTAAAAAGAGCAAAACTTGTTACATCAAGTAAGGGTCAATCTGGTGGTTATACATTAGGTAAAAACAAAAATGAAATAACTGCATACGATATATTGTATGCAGTTGAAAATAATTTATTTGAAAAACCAGAGTCGACAACAACTAGTCAAAATTATGAAAAAGCATTATCAGAAATTGATCAACATTTAAGTAATGCTATTACTTTTGCTTTAAAAAATATAACATTAAAGTCATTGCTAGATTCTACTTCTAAAATTGATGATATGTTTTATATCTAATAACACTTTAAGTGTTATTTTTTTATTTTATCATATAGTCCCCAAAGGATAACAACCATAGCCCATGTATCTTGCTTGCAATATTTTACTAATGAATCATAAACCTCTTGTCTGTCTTCTAATTCTAATTTATCAAAACTAGCGTAAGCTGCAATAGCCTGTGTCCCGTTTTTAACATTTAATTCTTCATAACTTAAATTAGAAAATACCGGAAGAACTTTTTTTATTGAATATGATCCATGTAAATTATTATTATAAAAATTAATTTCTTTTGATTCTTGGATACTAAATCCTAAATCTTTATAGAACTCACTTCTAGTATTAATAATATCAAGTAAATCAAACATATGATCATTAATCTTTTGAAGTTCTTTTTTGTATTTTGGAAATATTTCGATTAATTCTTTTATTCTTGTATGTTCAAAAGCTTTGTTATAAACAATTACCGTTCCACCATTTTCTAAATCGATATATTCAATCATCTTTTGAATTAGTTCTTCTCGGTGATCATCAGTATCAAATGGTAAATAGTGATAATGATCTTTATCTATATCACAACTTTTAATACTATTTTCTCTATGTAAAGAAAATTGAAATACTGATTGATTATATGGATGTTCTTTATTAAATCTAGGTAGTGGCGAAGGAAATGATTCAAAATCAAGATAATATAGTGGATATACTAATGTATTTAATCCTGCTTTTATTTTTTGATAATTAATGTATTCAATATTATTATCAAAACAGTGTCTTTGAATTTGATTGTTTTTTCTTTCCAACCATTCTATGGGAATAGAATCAATCGTTTCATATCCCTCATTAAATAATTCAGTTGTTTTATATTTATTAACGCCATCACTAAAACCTAGATAATTTTGAAGATATTCAAATAACGACCCTTTACTATCAGCTTTTTCCCAACATACATTTGTAAATGCACATTTACCCTGCGCTTTTCTCTCGCAATATCTGCCAATAGGGTATACTCTTGCATCTAATGAATTAATTGATTTAATTAAATCATTATTCATTCTTTCAATATTTTTTTGATATTTGAAAGTTTCTTCGGTTAGATCTATAAATAAAACTAATTCATTACCATTTATATCAGTATCGTAGGCCGGTTTACCTTCAATAATTTTACCATTATACTCGTAATCTTTATTTAAAACTACTAAGTAGTATTCAAATTTACGATTATTTAATTTCTTAAATTCTAAACTTCTTTCAATGATATATCTTTCAACAGATAAATCTAAAACATATTTCCCCACATCACTATATCTATCAAATAGTTTATTATAGTTTTCATTAAACTTATCTACCGGCATATCTACATTTGATTTTACTTTTAAGATATTATCATTTCTTTCAAATATTGATATTTTTTCTTTATTGATACTTGTACCTAAATCTAAGAACTTTCTTGATGTTGTTGCTTTAACTTCAAATACCCTTACTACATCATTATTTTCTTGATATCCATCTAAATAAGTAATGTATTTATAAGAATTTTCATTAAATTGAAAAGACTTTTGTTCTTTTGTTTTTAAACTATAAGTAATATTTTCTCCAAATTTACTCTTTGCAATTTTCATCGCATACTCTTCAAAACTATTGTAATATGGTAATAATGCTTCAAGTTGCGGATTAACTATGTCAATATTATTTTCACCAGTCTCTAAGTCAAACATTGATCCTAATATATCATAAAATGTTTCATAATCATCACTAAAAATTGACGTATTAGTTTGTGTTTTTTTAATATAAATATCATCTAATGCACATACTCTTGGGCATCTTGTATATTCTTTAAAAATAGTTTTTGATATTAACATAGTATCCCCCTTGACTAATTATCTATTGCAAATTGTGTTGTATACATTTCATAATAGAATCCTTTTAAGTTTAAAAGTTCTTTATGATCTCCAGATTCTATAATTTGACCATTTTTTATTACTAAAATCATGTCAGCATTTTTAATAGTTTGTAATCTATGGGCAATTACAAAACTTGTTCTATTCTTTAATATTTCTTGAATTCCTTTTTGAATATTAATTTCTGTTCTTGTATCAACCGATGAAGTAGCTTCATCAAGAATTAATATTGCGGGATTTGCAAGAATTGCCCTAGCAATCGACATTAATTGTCGTTCACCATGGCTAAAATTAATTCCACCTTCCTTAACTTTTGTATTATATTTCTTAGGAAGTCTTTCAATTATATCATGAACTTGGGCTCTCTTACAAGCCTCTATTACATCTTCTATTGTGGCATCACTTTTACCATATCGAATATTCTCTAATACTGTACCTTTAAAGAGATATGTAGTTTGAAGTACAATACCAATTTGTTTTCTTAAAAATGGTTTAGGCAAGTCCATAATATTAATTCCATCAATCAGAATATTTCCTTTAGAAATATCATAATATCTCATTAATAAATTTATAATAGTTGTTTTTCCTCCACCAGTAGGACCAACAATTGCAATTGTTTGACCTGGTAAGACATCAAAGTTAATATTTTTTAATACTAATTGATTTTCATTATACCCAAAACTAACATCATCAAACTTAATTTCACCATTAAGTTTTGATACAGTTACACCATTTGAACTACTAAATTCACTATCTTGATCTATTAATCGAAATACTCGATCAGCACCAACAATTGCAATTTGTAATATATTATATACTTGAGCAATTGAGTTAATTGGTCTTGTTGCCATTCTTGCATAATTGGTTATTGCTTGTATCATACCAACTGATACAGCACTACCATTTATAAATAATATTGCCCCAATTGTAACAACTAATCCATATATAATATTATCAACAAGCCTAATTACAGGCATTAACATCCCAGAATATATTTGACCTTTAAATGTTGCGCGTTTTAATTCATTATTTGCTTTGGCAAACTTTTCTTTAAACTTTTCTTCTTGATTATATAGTTTTACAACTTTTAATCCTGTTATATTTTCCTTTACAATACCATTAATAGCACCAACTTTTTCTTGTTGGGCTTGATAATGTTTTGCTGATTTTTTAGAAATAAACACTGTTGAGAAAATCATTAAAGGAATTATAGCAACAACTACTAAAGCAAGCTGCCATGAAGTAATAAACATAAGTATTAAAGCACCAGTTATTGTTAGTCCAGCAACAAGTAATTGTGGAACTACTTGGGATAAAGCATTACTTACCGCTTCAACATCGTTTGTTAGATTACTCATAATTACACCATGAGCATTTTGATCAAAATATTTTATAGGCAGTTTTATTAAATTATTAAAAGCATCTCTTCTTATTTCCGTTGCTATTTTTGTTGCAAGTTTGGTTACTAATATTTGTTCGATATAGTTTGAAATACTTACAACTATACTTCCAAATATTATAGCTAAAGTAATTATTGATATTGCATACATATCAATGCTTGTTACATCAATATATTTATCAATTGCATATTTTAATACTAATGGAACCGATAAATTAAAACATATTAATAATACTGAAGAAAATGCAATAAACACTAGATACCAAGGATGTTTTTTTAAATACTTCCAAAGTCTTTTTATAACTTTTAATGTTGTTCCTTTTTCAATATTTACTTTATCAAAATTAAACTTTTTTCCACCAACCATCATTCTAGAATTCATGGACATCACCTCCATATTGAGATGCATATATTTCTTTATATACTCTACTTGATTTTAATAATTCTTTATGAGTATCAAAACCATCAATATATCCACCATTACCTAAAACAATAATACGATCACAATCAATAATTGAACTAATCTTTTGTGCAACAATTATTTTTGTAGTCCCCGTAATTGTTCTTAAATTTTGTTTTATCTTTTTTTCGGTTTTTGCATCAACTGCACTTGTTGAATCATCTAGGATTAGGACTTTTGGTTTTCTTACAAGACCTCTAGCAATTGATATTCTTTGTCTTTGTCCACCACTTAAACTAGTTCCTCCTTGAGTAATTCTTGTATTATATTTTTCTGGCATTGAATCAATAAATTCTAATGCACAAGCTAATGCTGCAGCCTCATTTACTTCATCAATTGTAGCCATTTCATTACCTTGTTTGATATTGTCTAGAATTGTTCCCGAGAAAATAATAGCTTCTTGAGTTACTAAAGATATTTGATTTCTTAAATCTTTTAAATTATATCCTTTTATGTTGATATCATCAATATATAAAGTCCCATCCGTTACATCATATAGTCTTGGAATTAAACTAATAAGTGATGATTTACCACTACCAGTTGAACCAATTACTCCAATCATTTCTCCAGCTTTGATATCTAAGTTAATATTATTTAAAGTTATTCCTTCACTTGTGCCATCATCTTCGGTATAAGCAAAATTTACATTTTCAAATCTAATATTACCTTCAATAACTCTTGATTCTTCAGTAGAGTTTTCTACATCAACTTTAACATCCATAATCATTTGATATCTTTCTGAACTTACTATTGCTCTTGATATTGAAATTGATATTGTTGATATTAGCATTAAACTATTAATAATTTGTTGGATGTAGGATACATATGTCATTACTGTTCCTGTTAATTGCGATTGCCCACCCATTATTAATTTAGATGCAATATATAAAACTAGTCCAATAAGAATATTAGATACTAACAATACTAATGGATTTACTAACACAATTACTCTATTAGCAACAAGATTGGCTTTATAATATTTTTCATTTACATCATTAAACTTTTCTTCTTCACTTACTTCATTAACAAAAGCTTTAACTTCTCTTGCTCCGCCAATAGTTTCGGATAATTTTGTATTTAAATCATCAACACGATTTTGTATTTTACTAAATAATGGTGCAGCTGTTTTAAATACAAACACTAATGCAATAGTTAAGGAAACAACACCTATTATAACTGTTAAGAATAGATTTTGATTAGTAATATAAGCCATTACAAGTGAACCAATTAAAGTTATTGGCGCTCTAATTATCCCTCTAAAACTAAATACTATAATTTGTTGGATTTGGTTTATATCATTTGTAACAACTGTAATTAATTTACCTGTTGTTACTTTATCTACATTCGATAATGATAGTTCTTGAATCTTTTCAAACATTTCAATTCTAATATCGCTAGCAACACTTGTTGCAATATATTGAGCACATATATTATTAAAAATTGTTGAGAAGACTGATGCAATGGCAATACTTATAACTATTATTCCAACCCTAATTACTAAATTTAAATCGTGATTAGGGATGGCCTCATCAATAATGATTCTTGATATATATGGAATAAATAATGCAACCATAATATCTATTGCTATACAAACAATAGCAAAAATTGCATATTTTAGATATCCTTTACTATATGCTCTTTTATAAATATTTAATAGAGCTTTCATGAAAATAACCACCTCTTTCTTAAATGTGATAAAAAAGGACACATGCGTATCCTTTTTACTAACATCTATATTAATCCTCTAAAACTTCCTTGTCTTTCTTAGTGAATAATTTTAATAATTTGTTAGGAAAATACGCTATTACATCACTAACAACACTTGGTAACATCTTAATTGATTCTTTAATTGCACCTTTTCTAATCTCTGCTTTAGATGGATGTTTTGCATCACTAAATAAATATTTTCTTGTAACAAAACCAACACGCATTGTCAGTAATGCATTAGATATCCCTTGAACAAAACTATTCATAACTGGCTTTACAAGTGGTATTTCCGCAAGTAAATTAGCAGTTGATTGCGGGAATAGATCATTTACATCTAATCCTTCAAGGCTCTCAGCAATTATTGCAGTTGTTAATACATTAACTGATAATTTTCCAAGTTTAGGATAACTCGGACGAAATCCACATTTTAAAACAATATCTTTAATCATTTTTAAATTTACTGTTAAAACAGTTAACATATCCAGTCTGCCATTTTGAGAAATAGCTGTAGATATCATAACTGTTTTCGCATTTTTAAAAATAATATCATTTATTTCTTTTTTAATTGTAGTATCAAATACTTTATTCATAATACCGACAAGCTCATCTTTTTTATTTAAGTTTGCTCTAATATTATCTTTTTCTACATCAGTTAATATTTCATTTTTCAGCATGTTACTGGCTACTTTTTGATATACACGATAATCTTTACTTTCAACATTATCTAATACCGTAATAATTGAAAATGCCGGTGAGAATAGAATAATTCTTACTGGATTAATAATTAAGACCCATAATAATATTAGACTTAATATATAAAAACCATATTCAACGTATTTACTAATATTTCTCAGTCTTTCACCTACAGAAATAACACTACTAATAATCATTAGTAATAATACAATGCATACACCAATGCCAATCATAATCCAAAATTTATTGCGTTTCTTCATCAACTCACCATCCTTATTTGATATTATAACATAAAACTATTAAAGATAGTAAACTTTTTTAATAAATGACAACATTTTCTATTGTTTTTGGTATAGACTCTTTTGGGTATTAAACATCTTAGCATATAAACCATTACTAGCAATTAACTCTTCATGTGTACCACATTCTTCAATTTTACCCTTATTCATTAAATAAATTCTATCACAATCAACCACTGTTGATAACCTGTGAGCAATAATAATCATTGCTTTTTGTGTGTTTTTAATTATTAATTTATTTATTCTTTCTTCGCTTAAAGGATCAAGTGCACTAGTTGGTTCATCTAATATATATAAATCAGCATTACTTGCAAATACTCTCGCTATTGCAATTCTTTGAATTTCCCCACCACTAAATACAGCTCCATTTCGATTAAATTCTCTAGTTACTTCTGTATGAATACCTTTTTCTAATGATTTTATTTTTTCACTCATTCCGACCATTTCTAAAGCATTCCAAACTTTTTGTTCATCTTCTTGATTTTCAACTTTTCTCATTAATATATTTTCACCAATTGATAAAGCATATATTTGAAAATCTTGAAATACAACCGCATATTTATTACGCAAATTTCTTTGATTTATTTTTTGATATTCAATATCATTTAATTTTAAATAACCCATTGATGGAAGATAAAAATCAAGAATTAATTTTGTAAGAGTTGTTTTACCCGAACCATTAAGTCCAACAATTGCAACTTTCTCTCCCTTTTTAATACTTAGACTTAAATCATTAATACTAAAATATTCAGTATTTTCATATTTAAAACTAATGTTTTCAACACTAACCTTTTCAAAATCTTCTACTAATATACCATCACGATTTTCAATATTACCCTTATAATTTACTAACCATCTAAAATCATCAATAAATAATGAATTTTCTTTTAAAGTTGTTAGTAAATTCATGGCATCAACAAAGTTTGATGAAAACTGTAAAGTGGCATTTAATGTTGAAGTAAATGTTGCAATACTAATAATATCTTTAAATAATTGAAATGCAAGATAAAAATTAATTAATCCCCTCTCAATAATAACCTTAATTACATTTAATAAAACATTATATACAGTAAGTTTCTTATATGTCTTAGCATATTTATCATTAATAATATCTGCACTTTCAGTATATTTATTAATTAATAAACTTGAAATATTGGTTGTTTTAATCTCACCTGCAAATTGTTGACGATAGAATGTTCTATTAACATAGTCATACATTCTTTTTTCTTTTTCAGTTTCCTTACCCCATAGATACCAACTCTTATTAATTTTATTAACAACTAATACATTAATAATGGATGATGCTAAAATGATAACAAGTAAAACTAGGTCTTTTGATATCATAAAACCAAGTGCTATAACAATAGCTGTTGATGTTAAAAATCTAATTAAAGTCTCATATACTCTTAGACCCATCCAAGTTCCATCCCTTAAAGCCCTTGAGTAATTATCATAGAATTGTGGATTATCAAACATTTCCATATCAATATGTTTTACTTTAGTAAATAAAAAATGTTGCATTTTTTTTGTATATATAACTCTATATCTTGGGTATATATAATAAGTGTAAAACATTCTAAATAGTGATGTAACTACAATTATAATTAAATATAAAGCTATTGCATTAAATATAATTTTTATATCTTCACCATTTATAACTAAATTAATTGTTTCTTTAATTAATTCAACTTTTGATACCGCAATTACGACTGATGAAGCAATTTGAAACAATGCCCACACAAACATTACTGGACAAAATATGATGACATATTTTAATACATATAGATTATTTTTAATTGTCTTCATAATTTCCACCTAAGTATTTGCTTGCTTGTGAGTTAAACATTTTCTTATATACACCATTAAGTTTTAATAACTCTTCGTGATTTCCTGATTCAATAATTTCACCATTTTCAAACAAGAAAATTTTGTCAGCATTAACTGTTGTAGTTAAGCGATGTGATATAAAAATAATTGTTTTGTCTTTTCCCATTTCTAGCATATTTTGATATATTATTGCTTCTGATAATGGGTCTAAAGCACTTGATGGTTCATCAAGTACAAATAGATTATAACTTTGGGCAACCCCTCTAGCGATAGCAATTCTTTGTTTTTGACCACCACTTAGTACGATTCCGTCTTTATCAAATTCTCTGGTAACTAATGTATTGATACCATCTTTTAAATTACTGACAACTTCATCAAGCCCACTAAATTTTAAAGCTTGTTCTAAAACAATAAAATCATTTTCTGTTGTTGGTTTTTTAAATATAATGTTTTCAGCAATGCTTCCAGCATATACTTCAACATTTTGGAATACTGCCCCTACTTGCTTTCTAATACTCATGGCATTTAGGGTTTTATAAGCTTCCCCATTTATTAATATGCTTCCTTCAAAAGTATCATATAGTCTTAGTAGAAGTTTTACAAGTGTCGTTTTTCCAGCCCCATTTGAACCAACAATTGCTACTTTTTCACCCTTATTAATTTTTAAATTAATATTTTTTAAAATTTTCTTATCACCATAGGAGAAACATACATCTTTTAATTCTAATGTTTTAAATTCTGTATCTAATGGTTTATATTCTACACCTTCAATTGTTGAGGTCATATCTAAAACTTCATATGGAATTCTTGTTTCAACAGCATTATTTTGCAAGTCTCCAATTGATACTACAATTTGTGATACTAGTGTTGAAAGAGTTGTAGCTGCAACTGTTAACGCTGAAAAGTCACTAAATGATATATTATCAATTGTAACGTATGCTAATACAGCTAAAGTTACTGGATAAATGGAAGTAATTAATACATCGCCTATATAGGTAAGTATTGTTTTCTTTAATCCAATTGTATCTATTACACTTAATATTCCTTGATTTGCCTTGGCATTATTTTCAAGAAGTATTCCTTCAATACTACTTGTTTTTAAATCAGCCATTGAGTCTTTTATAAAGAAGGTTCTATTTACATATCCCCTTTGACGCATAAATAATCTTTGTTTTGATAAAGAAATATAATCAAGTTTACCAACTCTAAATCTTAATACAGCATAAATTAATCCAATTACTAAAGCATATACTACTGCTAAATAGTGCATATTAAAAATAATAGAAAAAATAGAAATACTTTGAATAATTGTTTTAATTATAACAATTACTCCATTGGCACTTAGATATATTCTTTCTGGTCCTTGCTCTAATGCTCTTGTATAGTCATTTAAAAACTTAGGACTTTCATGGAAATCATAATCAATACTATCTAGTTTCTTATATAAAAGAACAGCTATATAGACTTTAAAATTTCTCTCAATATAGGTTCTAAAGTAACCAGTTAAAACTAAGATAAGATTACATAATAACCATATTGCTGAATACATTAAAAGTGTATAAAGCATTTCCTTAATATTCTTGTTTTTCTCGTAAATTTGAATAATATCTTTTACGGTATTAATCGGGATAATTGTTAATAATACCCCAATAATTGTATTTACTATTTCAATTAGTATCATGAAAGGGTATTTTTTTAGTAGTAAAATAAGCGACTTCATTCATAATCTCCTTAACCATACTAATGATTATACCATAATATATTTGTAAATTTAAAAAAAATCCACATTTGTGGATTTTATTGAATAACTTTCTTTACTTTTTTCTTTAGTTCAACTCTTGGAACTATAACAACACGATTACAACCTACACATTCTAATTTATAATCTATTCCTGTCTTAACAACTTTCCATTGTTTTGATCCACATGGATGTTCTTTTTTAAGTTCAAGAATTTGTCCTACTTCAAATATATTAGCGTTCATTGATTAACTCCACTTGTGTAATTGAGAATTCTATTCCCTTTTCATCTAGTATTTCTTTAATCATCTTTCTTAAGGCCATTGTTACTGATATATGTTTTTCAGGTAAAGTCTTAGCTATAACTGTAATTTCTGTACCAATAGAAGTAATATTAGATACCCCTAATACATTTGGACCTTCAATAATCTGTGAGAAAAATTCTTTTATATTTGGTAATTTCTCATCTAATAAAGCTATGGTTTTAGATACATTTTCTTTGTGTTTTATTGAAAAGACAACTTCAGATATTGCAAAGTTTCTTGAATAATTAATAACTTCTTTTATTTCTCCATTAGTAATTATTTTTAATTCACCTTTCCAATTTAGAAGTTTTGTTGATCTAATTCCAATATCAACAACTCTTCCCTTAAAGCCATTTATATTAACAACTTCATCGACTTCGTAAACATCTTCAAAAACAATACTCATACCACTTAATAAATCAGATACAAGATTTTGGGCACCTAATCCAATTATAAGTCCCATAATTCCAGCACCGGCTAGTAGGGTGCTAATATCATAACCCCATATACCTAATAGTGAAATTAAAAGAATTATAGCTATTACATATTTTAAGACGCTATTAACTAATTTTGAAACAGTAATTGATCTTTTATTTTTACCTTTTTTTACTAATTTATTAGTAAATATTCTTACAGCTGTAAGTAGTAAAATAGTTACAAAAATAACAACACCTGTTGATATAAGTCTTGTTGTATTAATCTTTAAGAACTCTTTAACAGTTTCTCCCATAATAATACTCCTAATTATTTCTTATTATTTCTTTTGCTAATTCACGATATTCTTTACTAGCACGAGAATTATATGCAAATTTTAATACGCTTTTTCCATGCATTGGTGCTTCTTGTAAATGACTTGATCTACTTATAATGGTTTTAAATGTTTTTGAAGGAAATAAATCCCTTACTCTATCAATTATATTATATCCAAATAAATTTCTATTATCTAATTTTGTTAGTAATATTCCTTCTATCGTTAATGATCCATTTGTTATTTTCTTTTGTTTTTGAATTTGATTAATCTTATTAACAATTTGTGTTAAGGCATCATATGCAAAGAAATCACATTCAACAGGAATAATTACCGAATCACATGCAAATAATGCATTATCAATTACCATACCAATTGATGGTGGGCAATCAAGTAATATATAATCATATTCATCAACTACAGATATTAACTTTCTTGAAAGTATTAAATTATAATTTTCAATATTCAATAAATCTTTTTCAATATTTGCAAGTTTTGATGATGCGGGAATTATATGAAAATTACTATCAATAGAAGCATAAATAGTGTTATCAATTTCTAAGTCTGTTGATAATAAATCATAACTAGTTAGGTCAAGTAGTTCACGTGATAATCCAAGTCCAATTGTTGCATTAGCTTGTTCATCTAAATCAACAAGTAATACTTTCTTTTTATCATTACAAAGAGCAGCCCCTAAATTAATAGCTGTTGTTGTTTTTCCTACTCCACCCTTTTGATTTACAATTGCAATAATCTTTCCCACAATTTAACCTCCTTATAAAGGATTGTTTTTGATATCCTTATATAATCTTGGATACTTGCTGCTTACTTCCTTTATTTTTTTTATTTTTATTAAACTATGTTCTCCATAGCCTTTTGATAATTCATAAGTTTTAACTTTATCAATTACTGAATTCAATTCATTTAATGCATTATTTGCTATATCAATTTCACTTTGAAATGATGGGCCTTTCATAGAAACAAAATAACTTCCTACTTTTACTAAAGGCATACATAATTCAAGTAGCATTGGTAATGGTGAAACTGCTCTAGCGACAACAAGATCAAACTTTGATCTTAAGTCTTTCATGTTTTCAGCTCTGTCATTTATTATTATAACATCTTTTAATCCTAATTTCAAAACAAGTTGTGTTAAAAAGTTACATCTTTTTAAAGTTGGTTCAATTATTGTTAATTTGATATGTGGATATTTAATTTTTAAAGGAATTCCTGGAAATCCTGCTCCACTACCAACATCACAAACTTCTTTAATACTATTAAAATCAATTACTAAATCAACACTCATTGAATCTTCAAAATGTTTTATATAAACTTCTTCTTTATTAGTAATCGAAGTTAAATTATATTTTTGATTTTCACTTATTAAAAATTCATAATAACTTTCTAAAAAATCCATTATCTTTTTCTACTTTCTAAATATACTAATAAAATTGATATATCACTTGGATTAACTCCACTAATTCTTGAAGCTTGAGAAATTGTTGAAGGTTTAACTCTTTTTAGTTTATCCTTTGCTTCTAAAGCTATATTAGGAATTAAATCATAATTAATATCATCTGGAATTACTTTTGATTCCATCAATTGTAACTTCTTAGCATTCTTAAATTCTTTTTGAATATATCCTTCATACTTAATTGCAATTAATATTTGATCTTTTGTTGTGTCATCAGTTTCTAATTTGAAATCAGTAATATATTCAAGATCATCAAAATCAATTTCTGGTCTCTTTAAGAATTCTCTGTAACTTACTTTTGTATTTATAACTGATTTATTATTTTGAGCTAAATATTCATTAACATTATTTTTTGGATTAATATATAAATTATCTAATTCTTGTAATGTTTTTTCAATAAATTCTTCTTTAGCTTTGAATCTTTGATATCTTTCTTCATTTATTAAACCAATTTGGTATCCATACTCTAATAGTCTTTCTTCAGAATTATCATTTCTTAATAATAATCTAAATTCAGCACGTGATGTAAGCAGACGATATGGATCTTTTACACCTTTAGTAATTAAGTCATCAACTAGAACTCCAATATAAGCTTCATCTCTTCTTAATACTAATGGTTCTAAGTTATCCACTTTTCTTGATGCATTAATTCCAGCCATTAATCCTTGACATGCCGCTTCTTCATATCCACTTGTACCATTAACTTGTCCAGCAAAAAATAAGTTCTCAATATGTTTTGATTCTAAAGATTTTTTAAGTTGCATAGGATCAATGGCATCATATTCAATTGCATATGCGTATTTCGTAATTACCGCATTTTCAAGTCCTGCAATAGAATGAACAAGTTGTTCTTGTATGTGATGTGGGAAACTTGTTGATAAACCTTGGATATACATTTCATCAATTTGCAATCCTTCTGGTTCAATAAAGATTTGATGTCTTTCTTTATCAGAAAAACGAACAATCTTATCTTCAATAGATGGACAATATCTTGGTCCAACTCCTTCAACAAGACCTGAATACATACTTGATTCATGTAAGTTTTCTTTAATAATTCTATGAGTTTCTGGACTTGTATAAGTTAAGTAACATGGTACTTGATTTTCTAGTGAAATAGGGTTTTTAGTTTCATTACTAAAACACCATTTTTGTTTATCACCATATTGAATAGTCGTCTTATCATAATCGATAGAATCTTTCTTAATACGTGGTGGTGTCCCTGTTTTAAGTCTTATTAGTTTAAATCCAATTTCTCTTAAAGATTTACTTAAACCTTCAGAAGTTTTTTGATTATCTGGTCCTGATACAGTTTTTGATTTACCAACCAAAATATTACTCTTCATATATGTTCCTGCAGCAATTACAACAGTTTTAGAGTTGATAATATCACCACTTGCAGTTTTAATACCTTTAATAACATTATTTTCAACAATTAGTTCTTCAACAAAATCCTCTAGAGTTTCTAGATTTTCTGTTTCAAAAACGACTTTTCTCATATATGCTGGATAAGTTGTTTTATCAGCTTGAGCTCTTAATGCTCTAACAGCAGGGCCTTTTGAACTATTAAGCATCTTTACTTGTAATAAAGTAGCATCAATTGCTCTAGCCATTTCCCCACCTAGGGCATCTATTTCACGAACAATTATACCTTTTGCTGGTCCACCTATTGATGGATTACATGGCATACTTGCAATTCTATTTAAGTTTCCTGCTACTAGCAGAGTTTTTTTATTTAAACGGGCGGATGCTAATGCGGCCTCAACCCCAGCATGTCCAGCTCCGATAACGATTACGTCATACATTTTTATCACCAACGTATATTTTACCACATAATGTAGATATTTGTGAAAAAAACTTTTTATTTTTATTTTTTAAGTTTTAGTGATATAATATTAAAAAGCGGAGGTAAATATGAGCAATTGGAACTTAAATAAATTATACTTAGGACTTGATGATCCTAATTTTTCAAAAGATACTGTTCTTTTAGATGAATTAATTAAAAAGTTTACTGTTTATACAGAAAATCTTACAATTGATGATCCAAAAACAAAACTAGTAGAACTAATTAAATTACAAGAAGAAATCAATATGGTAGCAGGTAGACTAATGTCATTTTTAAGTCTAACACTTGCTGTTGATTCACGTAACCTAGAATTTAATAACATGATGGTTAAAATTCAACAAAAATTCGTTCAAATAACAATACCAGATACATTATTTGAAAAATATGTATCAAGTATTGATAATTTAGATGAAATAATTGAAAGTGATTCATTACTAAAAGAATACGAATTTATGCTTAAGGAAATTAAAGAAAGTAGTATTCATCTTCTTAGTGAACAAGAGGAAGAGTTAGCTGCTCAACTTAACCAAAGTGGAGGTTCACTATTCTCTAAACTTCAAAATGACCTAACATCAACAGTTGAAGTGGAATATGATGGAACTATTATTAATCTAGCAAAGGTTAGAAACTTAGCATATGAAGGAAATCCAGAAATTAGAAAAAATGCTTATGAAGCAGAACTTGCAACTTATAAAAAAATTGATAAAGCCACAGCTTTTGCTTTAAACGGTGTTAAAAAGCATGTTGTTACTATGGCTAAAAAAAGAAAATATTCTTCACCACTTGAAGAAACCCTAAAACAATGCCGTATTAATAAAGATGTATTAGATGCCTTAATTAAAGCAATGACTGATTCATTACCTGACTTCAGAAAATACTTAAAGAGAAAAGCTGAAATGTTAAATCATAAAAATGGTTTGCCATTTTATGACTTATTTGCACCAATGGGTAAAAGTGATTCAAAGTATACAATTGATGAAGCTAAAGCATTTATCTATAAAAACTTTAAAACATTTTCAGATGACTTAGCTGATCTTGCCAAGAGAGCTTTTGAAGAAAATTGGATTGACTGGTTACCTCGTCAAGGTAAACGTGGTGGAGCATTCTGTTCAAGAATTTTCCCACTTAAAGAAAGCAGAGTAATGACAAATTATGATGGTTCTATTGGAGATATTTCAACTGTAGCTCACGAACTTGGCCATGCTTATCATAACTCAATTGTCTTTAATGAAAGAATCCTAAACTCTAGCTATCCAATGCCTATTGCTGAAACAGCTTCAATATTATGTGAAACTATAGTTAAGAAAGCTGTTTTAAAAGAAGCAACAGATAGTGTAGAAATATTAGGTCTTGTTGAACAAGAATTACAAGATGCAACACAATTAATTGTCGATATTTTAAGCCGCTATTTATTTGAAACTGAAGTCTTTGAGCGAGTTCAAAATGAATTCTTAAATGAAGAAACATTAAATAAAATGATGATTGATGCTCAACTTAAAACATATGGAGATGGACTTGATACTGAATTTTTAAATAGTGGCATGTGGATAAATAAGAGCCATTACTATTCAACTGGTAGAAGTTTTTATAATTTCCCTTATGCATTTGGTCTTCTATTCTCTAAAGGGATTTATGCAAAATATGTTGAAAAAGGAGCAAGCTTTGTTAATGACATCAGAAAATTATTATCAATTACTGGTAAGGCAAATCTAATGGACGTTGCAAGTAGTATTGGTATAGATATTACTGATCCAAATTTCTGGAAAAGTTCAATTGATGTAATTAAAGAAGATATCGAATTATTCTTAGAACTAACAAAATAAAGTGCTTTTTAGCACTTTTTTTCATTAAAAAACTACTTGTTATCCAAGTAGTTAAACTTCTGTTCTCTTTTTTCTAATTTTTATAATTAGTAATATTATAATAATTCCTAAAACTATCCCGATTGTATCAATTAATACATCAGTTACTGCACCAACTCTTCCTGGTACATATAGTTGAATGATTTCATCTGATATACTAACAACTAATGCTGATAAAAAAGTATATATAATTCGGTAATTTAGATTACCTATCATATTAATATATGTCAATGCAAATAGTATTCCTAAAATAAAATATTCGAATACATGAGCACACTTTCTAATAAAAATTGCTGTTGTGTTAAAATCTAAATTAATATTAATTAAATTTAATACTTTAATTACAACTTCTGTTATCTTTGAACTTACTTCACCAGATTCTACACCTGTTTGTAATGAATTCATAAAAATAAAGGCAATCCACATAAAGGTTGCTATAGCCAGTAAATATTTTTTCATTTTAACTTCCTCAATACTAAATAATAAATTAAATTAGAAATAAGCGCAATTATCATTAATCCAAGTCCAATTAAATAGCTTACTGTATATGACAAATCAAATCCAACAGCTATTCCTAGATATATCAACATTAATACAAGTGTAATTACACTAAAAACAATTGGTACATGCTCTTCTTCAATCATATAAGCATTATCTAAATAGCCAATCCCTAACGCTAAAAAAATTGTAAATACGCCATTACCAACTGCATTAGCAATACTTGATAGCAATCCATCATTATAATTTTGTGTTGAAATAGCAAACCCCGCTATATATATTAATATTCCTATAAATATACAAGTATATGATTTACCTTTATCCTTACGATAAAAAAATCTACTAGGTTCTTCTAAATTTCTATATATCAATTCTTTATCATCAGTTGATGTTTCATCAACTATTTTTTTTACTTCACTTGGGGAATAAACTTCAGATAGACTTCTAATTCTACTTAAAACATATCTTTTTTCCTTGATTTCAATACCTAAATAACAATTAACATTACAATCCATACAGATTTTATTTATTCCGTATTTCTTGCATTTATAACAATAGTAATTAAAGTTTACATCTTGATTCAATTTTTTTATTCTTATTGGATTAGAAAAAGTTTTTTCATTCCTATTTGGAACATTTACTTCTTCCACATTATCCTCACAAATAGGACAGATTTTGTTTTTTTCATATGTTAAGAACTTACAATTGACACATTGATATGCTTTCATAACTAATCACCTATTTTAATTATACTTCATAAAACATTAATTTCCAATACTTAATTTATTATATGCATTGACAAATTAATGTATTATATGTTAAAATTAATTTGAAATTCAAATTATTTGTATTTCAAATTAATTTTAAGAGAGGATATTATGAAGACAAAAATTGCGATTCTTACAGACAGTTCATCATCAATATATAATATAAAACATGAATATAACAATATTTTTATGATAAATCTTCCATGTTTTTTAGGTAGTGATGTATATACTGATTTTGAAAAATTTGGTAATGAACAATTTTATAATGCGCTTAAAAGTTCGGTAGATGTACCAAAAACTTCTCAACCATCAATGGGGGAAGTACTTACTACCTTTGAAATGATCAAAGATCTTGGTTATACTGATATTGTGTTCCTATGTATTTCTAAAGAATTAAGTGGAACATATCAAAATGCAATGATTGCAAAAGAGATGATAGATGATATAAATATTGAAATTGTTGATACCTTAACTACTGTTTCTATTCTAACTAGTATGGTATTAGATGCTGCTAGAATTTCTAATAATGGTGGAACAGTTGCAGATATCTTAAAGCACATTGATTTTATAAAGCAGAACTGGCAATATTTTTTAACAGTTGATAATCTTACATATCTAATTAAAAATGGGAGACTATCAAATGCGAAAGGATTAGTTGCAAATATCTTAAAAATCAAACCTGTAATTGAATTTAGTAGGGATGGAAAACTTATTTCAACTGAAACAGTTAGAACTTATAAAAAGGCTTTAATTAAAATTGTTGATATGTTAGTTGGGAAAGTTAATGTAAATACTGGTGTGGTACATGTATCATATACTGATAATACTAAAGATTTAGAATTTGTATTAGAGATAATAAAAGATAAATTACCTAATATAAAAATAGAAGTTTTTAATATTCCAGCAACTGTAGTAGCTCACTTAGGTTTATCGGTTATTGGTGTTGGATATATTAATTACTAAATTTTTTATAATATTTTTAATACCGATTTTAATTAATACAAAATTACTTATACAATCTTTTTACTAAGTGATGTCGTCACTTTACAAACGAAATTTAATGACGATATAATCGTCATTTTTTTATAGGAGGGAACATGAATCTAAAAGAAGTACAAACTATTATTAAAAATTTTGAGAAATCAAACTTAACTGAACTTGAATTAACTAACGAAGGTTTTCATATCAGGCTTAGTAAATTAACAAACCCAACCATTTTGAAAAAAGAGTATGTTGAATTACAAAACAATCAAAAACATGATGAAGATTGTGAAAAAAACAAATTCTGTTTAAAAAGCCCAATTGTAGGAACATTCTATACTGCTAGTGGCCCTAATCAACCACCATTTGTAAAAGTGGGAGACAAAGTATCTGCAAAACAAACACTTTGCATCATTGAAGCAATGAAAATTATGAATGAGATTACTTCTCCTATCGATGGTGTAGTTACTGAAATTAAAGTAGCAAATGGTGAAGCAGTAGGCTTTGATCAAGTTTTGATGGTAATTGAATAAATGTCAAACAAAGTATTAATTGCCAATCGTGGAGAAATTGCCATTCGTATTATTAGGGCCTGTAAAGAATTGGGAATTTCAACTGTAGCTGTTTATTCAAAAGCAGATATAAATAGTTTACATGTAAAGCTTGCGGATGAATCAATTTGTATTGGTGGAGAAAAAAGTTCAGATAGTTACCTAAATATTACTAATATTATTAGTGCTGCTATTGCAACTGGTGCTGATGCTATTCATCCTGGTTATGGTTTTTTATCTGAAAATGATAAATTTGTTAGTATTGTTGAAAAGTGTAATATAAATTTTATTGGACCAACTAGTCAAACAATTAAATTATTAGGTAATAAAGCAACTGCAAAAGAAATTGCAAAAAAAGCAAATGTTCCGGTAGTTGCTGGATCTAATGGAACGGTTGAAAGTATTGAAGAAGCTATTAAGGTATCTGAACAAATCGGTTACCCTATATTAATTAAAGCTGTATCTGGTGGTGGTGGAAAAGGAATTAGTATTATTAATAATTCTGAAGAACTAAGACACTTGTTCTTTCAAACAAAGCAAGAAGCTTTAGTTAATTTTAGTGATGACTCTGTATATATAGAAAAATATATTGAAAATCCTAGACATATTGAGATTCAATTTCTTGCCGATAATTTTGGTAATATTGTTCATTTTGGGGAAAGAGATTGTTCAATTCAAAGAAGAAATCAAAAAATGATTGAAGAATCACCATCACCTTTTATATCAAATGAATTAAGAAAAGAACTAGGTGAGGCAGCAATTAGAATTGCTAAAATTAGTAACTATCGTAGTGCAGGAACAGTAGAGTTTATTGTTGATAAAAACAACAATTACTTCTTTATTGAAGTAAATACTCGTATTCAAGTAGAACATCCCGTGACAGAAATGGTTACAGGCATTGATATTGTTAAAGAGCAAATTAAAATTGCTTTCAAAAACCCTCTTAGTTTCAAGCAAGAAGATATAACAATTAAAGGTCATGCCATTGAATGTAGGATAAATGCTGAAGATCCAGATAATTTTTTTAGACCATCACCTGGATTAATAAACAATGTTATTTTCCCTGGTGGACCTGGAGTTAGAATTGATACTCATATATATGGAAACTACACAGTATCTCCATATTATGATTCAATGCTTGCAAAATTAATTGTTTATGCTCCCACTAGACGTGAAGCAATTAGAAAAATGCGTGTAGCATTAGAAGAATTTATGATAGATGGAATAATAACAAATGTTGAATTTTTATATCTAATTATGTTTAATACAAATTTTGTTCGTGGATTATATGATACAAATTTTGTAAATAGTTTTTTTGAAATAGTGAGGGCAAATAAATATGAGCAACTTCATCGATGATAGGAAGGAAAGAGTCGAGTACTTTAAAAAACTCTTCCGCAATAAAACAACTGAAGTTACTAAAAAAGATATTCCAATAGGGCTTTTTATAAAGTGTGAAAATTGTAATGAACTTATCTTTAACGAAGACTTAGAAAAAAATCTTGATGTATGTCCTAAGTGTTCATATCATTTTAAAATTAATGCAATAAAAAGACTTACTATAACTTTAGATAATAATAGTTTTTGTGAATTATTTGCAAATATTAAAGCAAACAATCCACTTAATTTTCCTGATTATGATGAAAAGATTCAAAAATACCAACAAATGACAAATGAATTTGAAGCTTTTATTTGTGGAACAGGATTAATTAATAAACAAAAAGTTGCAATTGGTGTATTAGATAGTTTCTTTATGATGGGAAGTATGGGAACAGTTGTTGGTGAAAAAGTAACTAAATTAATTGAATATTCAATTGAACATCGACTTCCCTTAATTATCTTTTCAGCATCGGGTGGTGCTAGAATGCAAGAAGGTATTTATTCACTAATGCAAATGGCTAAAACAAGTGCCGCTATCAAACTACATGACATGGAAAAACTATTATTTATTAGTATTCTAACAAATCCTACAACTGGTGGAGTTCTTGCAAGTTATGCCTCTTTAGGAGATATAATAATTGCTGAAAAAGATTCCTTAATTGGCTTTGCTGGTCAAAGGGTAATCAAACAAACAATTAATCAAGATCTTCCAGAAGGATTCCAAACTGAACAATTCCAGTTACAACATGGTTTTGTTGATATGGTGGTTTCTAGACATGAAATAAAAGATATATTATCTAGATTAATTAAACTTCACTCGGAGGATAAATAATGAATAACGTTGATCAAGTTTTCAATAAAGTTCTACTTGCACGTCATATAAGACGTCCAAATGCTTTAAAATTAATTAACTTCTTATTTACTGATTTTATTGAGCTACAAGGTGATCGTTTATCTGGTGATGATAAAAGTATAATTTGTGGAATTGGACTTTTAAATAATATTCCTGTTACAATAATTGCCCAACAAAAAGGAACAACAACGGAAGAAAAGATATATCATAATTTTGGAATGTCTAATCCTGAAGGATATCGTAAAGCTCTAAGAATTATGAAACAAGCAGAAAAATTTAATCGTCCAATCATATCTATTATTGATACTCCGGGAGCATATCCAGGAGTTGGTGCTGAACAAAGAGGACAAGCTAATGCAATTGCTAATAACTTAAAAGAGATGGTTGGTCTTGAAGTACCAATAATATCAATTGTTCTTGGAGAAGGTGGTAGTGGTGGTGCCTTAGGAATTGGTGTAAGTGACCAAATTTGGATGTTTGAAAACTCAATATACTCAATTCTATCTCCTGAAGGCTTTGCTTCTATTCTATATAAAGATGCCTCAAGAGCAAAAGAAGCTTCAGTTGTTATGAAACTTACATCAGAGGATTTATATAGTTTTGGTATTATTGATATGATAATTCCTGAGGTTGAGGGAGGACTTCATTTAAACCCTAATTTTTCTTTTTCTATTATTAAAGAAAAATTAGTTACTACTATTAATGAATTAAAAAAAATAGATAAAAAAGAATTAATTAAAAAGCGCTATATGAAATATAGAAGGACTGGAACATATGAAGAATATTGATAATTATATAAATAATATCGGTGAATCATTTTTTGAGTTCCAATCAAAACTACAATTTTTTGAACGTGAATATTTAAAACATTATGATATTATCGATGTTACACCTAATGAAGTAAAAGTTTTGTATATTATTGGAACCTCAAATACTAAGTCAATGTCAGATATTGCTAGTCAATTAAAAGTTACAAAAGGTACATTATCAATTTCTGTTAATAGCCTTGTGAAAAAGGGATATGTCATTAGAACTAGACATAAACAAGATAGAAGAGTTATTATAGTATATCTTACAAAGAAAAGTATAAAAATTGTAAAACATTATAGTAAGTTTTACTTTACATTAGTTGCAAATTTAATTAGAAAATTTGATACCGAAAGAATGCTTCATTTATCAGAAGTTATGGAGGAACTAAATAAATTAATTGAGACTAATTTTTATGAAGGTTTAGAAATTGAAGATGTTAGTGATGATGAAGCGTTACAAATTGATGGTGAATTAATTGATGATGAGGATGAATAATTATATTAAGGTAGTTGGAGGTTGTCTCCTCCACTTTTACTCTAAAAGGAGAATAAATGAAAAATATTACAGAACTTTTAAATATTAAATATCCAATAATTCAAGGAGGAATGGCTAATATTGCAAATCATATTCTTGCTAGTGCTGTATCAAACGCAGGGGGTCTAGGATTGATTGCTTCAGGTGGCAATAATGGTGAATTTATTAGGAATGAAATTAGAAAAACCAAAGAGTTAACATCTAACCCCTTTGGCGTTAATATATTACTAATTAGTCCATTTGCTTCGGAAATTGTTAATGTTGTTATTGAGGAAAAGGTTCCAGTTGTCACTACTGGAGCGGGAAACCCTATACCATATATGGAAAGATTTAAAGAAGCAGGTATAAAAGTTATTCCTGTTGTTCCAAGCGTTGCTCTTGCAAAACGTGTTGAAAAATATGGAGCTGATGCCGTTATTGTTGAAGGAACTGAATCGGGTGGACATATAGGTGAACTTACTACTATGGCATTGGTTCCTCAAGTAGTTGATGCTGTAAGTATTCCAGTTATTGCCGCCGGTGGTATTGCTGATGTAAGACAGGTCATTGCTTGTTTTGCCTTAGGTGCTAAGGGAGTTCAAGTTGGAACAATTATGCTTGCGAGTAAAGAATGCCCAATTCATGAAAATTACAAACAAAAAATACTTGAAGCAAAAGATACGGATACTATTGTTACCGGAAGAAAAACGGGTGCTCCAGTTCGAGTACTAAAAAATCAAATGGCAAAAGAATATATTCGTCTAAGCGATGAAGGCGCGACTCTTGAGGAACTTGAAAAGATGACTTTAGGTTCATTAAGAAAAGCTGTTGTTGAAGGAGATACTGTAAACGGCTCTTTAATGGCAGGACAAGTTGCAGGAATGATAAAAGAAATAAAAACGGTCGAAGAAATTATTTTTGATTTATTCAATAATATTGATGAAATCAAAAACAAAATTTCTATAATGTGATAATATGAAATATGGATTTGTTTTTTCCGGTCAAGGAAGTCAATATTTAAAAATGGGATATGATCTCTATACTGAATATAGTTTTATTAGAGATCTATATAATAGGGCTAGTGATATCTTAGGTTATGATATAGCCAAGATATGTTTTGAAGAAAATGATTTATTAAATCAAACAATTTATACACAACCATCAATGCTTCTTACTGAAATTGCTATATATGAAGTTTTAAAAAAGTTTTATGACATTAATCCTTCTGTTATGGCTGGTTTTTCATTAGGGGAATATGGAGCATTATATGCTAGTGGAGTATTTAATTTTGATGAAATAATTAGTTTAATTAATATTCGTAGTCGTGCTATGCAAGATGATAGTCAAAAAGTACCAGGAATGATGGCTGCTGTTTTAGGACTAGATAAGGATGTTGTTAGTCATATTTGTTCTTCTATTGAAGATTTATATGTTGCAAACTATAATACAATTAATCAAGTTGTAATTTCTGGAAAAGTTGAGTCTGTATTAATTGGTATGGAAATTTTAAAAGCAAATGGAGCAAGACGCATTCTTCCACTTAATGTAAGTGGTGCTTTCCATACTAAATTTATGAAAAATGCGAGTGAAGAAGTTTATGCATATTTACAAAATATTGAACCAAAACAAAACAAAGTTGATGTTTTATTAAATGTAAATAGCGAGTTATTAGATATTAAAACCATAAAAGAGGCAATGAGGGATCAAATTACACATCCTGTTTTATTTGAACATATCATTTATAAACTAGTAAATGAGTACAAATTAGATTGTGTTATTGAAATTGGTCCAGGAACTGTATTAACTAATTTAATTAAAAAAGTTAATTCAGAAATTAAATTAATTAATTTAGATAAATTAACTGATTTTTCTAAATTACATATGGAGGAATAAAATGAATCTAGTAAATAAGGTTGCAATAATAACTGGGGGAGCAACAGGAATTGGAAAAGCTATTTCTTTAAAATTAGCTGAAGCTGGAGCTGTTGTTATTGTTAATTATAATTCAAGTCAAAATGATGCAATGGCTTTATGTGAAGAAATAACTTCAAAGGGTCAAAAATGTGAATATATTCAAGCAAATATATCAAAATTTGAAGAATCTCAAAAATTAATTGACTTTGCATTTACTAAATATGGTAAAGTTGATATATTAGTAAACAATGCCGGTGTTACTAAAGACAATTTAATTATGAGAATGAGTGAAGAAGAATTTGATAGTGTTATAAATACGAATTTAAAAGGTACTTGGAACTGTTCAAAACATGCTTCAAAATATATGACAAAACAACGTTCAGGTAAGATTATTAACATATCTTCTGTAGTTGGTTTAGTAGGGAATGCTGGACAATCTAATTATGCAGCATCTAAAGCAGGTATTATAGGTTTATCTAAATCACTTGCTAAGGAACTTGCAAAAAGAAATGTAACATGTAATGTTGTATGTCCTGGTTTTATTAAAACAAAAATGACAAATGGATTAGATGAAAACTTAGTTGAGGCTGCCTTAGCAAATATTCCACTTCAAAAATTAGGGGAACCTGAAGATGTTGCTAATTTAGTTTTATTCCTTGCTAGTTCATTATCAGATTATATTACTGGTCAAACTTTTAATGTTGACGGCGGAATGGTAATGTAATAGGGGTTTATATGAAAAGACGAGTTGTTATTACAGGAATGGGAGCAGTTACTTCTGTTGGTAATGATGTTAATTCAATGTGGGAATCACTAATAAATGGTAAAAATGGAATTGATTTTATTACCCAATTTGATACATCAAAGAACAAAGTTAAACTTGCTGGTGAAGTAAAAAATTTAGATCCTTCATTATACTTAGATCCAAAAGAATATAAAAGATTAGATAGAGTAATGTTACTATCGTTAATTGCTGCAACACAAGCATTTAATGATAGTAAACTAAAAGATTATGATAGTTATCGAATGGGCACATTTGTAACTAGTGGTATTGGTGGAATTAATACCATTTATGATGAAGCATTAAAAACAATTGATAAATCAACTGATAGAGTTTCACCATTCTTTGTTACTAATTCAATTGTTAACCTTGTTGGTGGAAATATCGCTATTAAGTACAAAGCTAAGGGTCCATCAATTCCCGTTGTTACGGCATGTAGTGCTGGAACAAATGCAATTGGTGAAGCCTTTAGATATATAAGAGATGGATATGTTGATATTGCATTTGCTGGTGGAAGTGAATCTTCTATAAATGCTTTAAGTGTTGGTGGATTTACTTCTATGCGTGCTATCAGTATTTCTGATAATCCAAATAATGCTTCAATTCCATTTGATAAAGAAAGAAATGGATTTGTTATGGCTGAAGGCAGCGGAATATTAATTTTAGAAGAGTTAGAACACGCTAAAAAAAGAAATGCCCATATATATGCTGAATTAGTTGGTTATGCTTCAACTTGTGATGCATATCATATTACTACTCCTGATGAAACTGCAGAAGCAATTATTAAATGTATGCAATTAGCTCTAGAAGATGCTAACATATCACCTGATAAAATTGATTATATTAATCCTCACGCTACATCGACATATTACAATGATAAAATTGAGACATATGCAATTAAACAAGTATTTGGCGAACATGCTTACAACATTAATTTAAGTGGAACAAAATCAATGACTGGACATGCACTTGGGGCTATTGGGGCTATTGAATCAATTATTTGTGTAAAAGCTATTAATGAAAGTATTATTCCACCGACTATTAATTTAAGAAATGATGATCCAGATTGTGACCTAAACTATACAAAGGACATTAGTGTAAATCGTAATGTAGATTACGCTATGAGCAATAACTATGGATTTGGTGGACAAAACGCCGTATTAATTTTTAAAAAATATCAAGGTGAATAAAATGATATTAAACAGTAATCAAATTCAGGAAATTATACCCCATCGCTATCCATTCTTACTTGTTGATAAAATAATTAATTTATCTCCTGGCAGGAGTGCTGTTGGTTTAAAAAATGTTTCTGTCAATGATTATTTCTTTATGGGGCATTTTCCTTCTGAACATATAATGCCTGGAGTTTTAATTATTGAATCTTTAGCACAAGTTGGTGCCGTATCAATTTTATCTTGTGAAAATAACAAAGGTAAAATGGTGTACTTTGCAGGTATTAAAAAGGCAAAATTCAGAAAAAAAGTGATTCCTGGAGATACCCTTTATCTTTATACAAATCTATTAAACATAAAGGGGAAAATTGGTATATGTGATTGCATTGCAAAAGTCGATGAAACAATTGTATGTGAATGCCAAATTATGTTTGCAATTGGTAATTAAAATTATTATTGTAATCTATTAACTTTATGATATAATTGTCTATGTGCGAGGTTAAAACATGCGTAATTTAAAAATTTTAATACTTTTGATTATTGGATTTATTATAGTTGGATGTACTAATGCTTCACCAAAAATGATTACTATTAGTTATGTTACAAATAGCGGTGAACATATAGAAAATCTTAAAATTGAAGCTGATAAGGAATTTGAGTTACCTATACTTAATAGAGTAGGTTATGTATTTCTTCATTGGAAGGATTCTAATTCTACTGTTTATAGTGGAAAAGTAAAGTTTACACAAGATATAACATTATATGCATATTGGTCTAAAGCTAAATATAGTGTTAAATTTGTTGATTTTGATGATAAATTAATTGAAGAACAATTCATTGAATATTTAGAAGATGCAACCAAACCAGAAAATCCAATAAAAGTAGGATATAGTTTTGTTGGTTGGGATATAGAATTTACAAAAATATCAAAAGATATTGTTGTAAAAGCGATATATGAAGAATCAACACAAGGATTAGAATTTAAACTTGTTGATAATGAGTATTATATAGTTACAGGTTATAATGGAACAAGTGAGAATGTTGTTATTCCAACTAATTTTAATGGCTTACCAGTTACTGAAATTAATCAAAAAGCTTTTTATAAAAAAGATATTGAATCAGTTAAGATTCCTAGTTCAATTACAATTATTGGTAATAATGCTTTTAGTGAGTGTCGTTTTCTATCACAAATTAGTATTCCCAGTTCAGTATTAACTATTGGGCAAGAAGCTTTTAGCGATTGTTCTTCTTTAACAAAAGTTAATATTGCTGCAAAAAATATTGGTGAGTCAGCATTCTTAAATTGTAATAGATTATATGATATTACGTTAACAAATGATGTTGAAATAATTAGTTCATATGCATTTTTTGCTGCGACAGATTTAATCAGTCTTAATATTCCATTAAGTGTTAATTCAATTGGTGATCATTTTATATCATGGTGCCAGAAATTTACAACACTTTCAACTGATGTTGATAATGTATCTAAAGTACAAAATATGATATCAAATATTACATTAATTTATATTAATAATTTTAATAAAATTGTTACAAGTAATAATTAAAAAAATAACAGATTCAATCTGTTATTTTTTTTCATCTTCTTTTATTAAATTCATATTTACATGACAATATCCATATGGATTTTTTGTTAAATAATCTTGATGATATTCTTCTGCCAAATAATATTCCCTTTCTTCTTCAACTTCTACTGCTAATTTTCTATTATAATATTTTTCTTTTTTATGCATAAATGATAAAATGACTTCTTTATCTTCTAATGTTTTATAATATACTCCCGTACGATATTGAATACCAACATCTCCACCTTGTTTATTTACTGCAAAGGGATCAATAAATCTAAACATATGTTCAAGTAATTTTTCAAGACTTATTACTTCATCATCATATATAATTTCACATGCTTCAGCATGCGTTGCTATATGCTTTTTTAAATCTTCATATGTAGGGTTTTTAAAATTTCCATTGGCATACCCTACAGATGTATTAATAACACCATTTAATCTTTTGAAATATTCCTCAACACCCCAAAAGCATCCGCCACCTAATAATATTCTTTTTTCCATATTTATTTTCCTTTCTATTGTATTTTACAATAAACTTAATTAATATTCAATAGATTTATAAATTATAAATATTTACTTTTATTGTAATCTAATATATGCTATAATTTTAAAGGTGAGGTGATTTTTATGTTTAAAATCCTAAACAAGGTTTCCTTAAATGAGAAAATTAAAATTATTGAAATTGAAGCACAAAACATTGCAACAAATTGTTTACCTGGGCAGTTTATTATACTTAGGGTTGATGAATTTCATGAAAGATTACCATTTACAATTTTTAATAATACACAAAATTCCATTTTTATTCTTTACCAAATTGTTGGTGAAGGTACGACATTTCTTGACAAATTGCAAACTGGCGACTATATTTTAGATATAGTAGGCCCACTTGGTAAACCTACTGATATTTCAAACATTAAAAATGCTATTGTCATCGCAGGTGGAGTTGGATGTGGAGTTGCTTTTCCTGTTGTAAAATCTATGAAAGAAAACAATATAAATGTTACTTCTATTATGGGTTTTAGAAATATAGATTATGTTATTTTAGAAGATGATTTTAATACTTATTCTGATCATTTATATTTAATGACCGATGATGGTTCTTATAAGAACAAAGGATTAGTTACTGAAAAACTTGAAGAACTATTAAAATTAAATAAATATGATAAAGTATTCGCAATTGGTCCTCTTCCTATGATGAAATATGTCTCATTAATAACTAAGAAATATAATGTCCCAACAATCGTAAGTATGAATCCAATTATGATTGACGGAACAGGTATGTGTGGTGGCTGTAGAATTAGTGTTGATGGAAAATCAAAATTTGCATGTGTTGATGGCCCTGATTTTGATGGTCACAAAGTTGATTTTGATGTTGCAATTTATAGAAACAAGACATATGTGGATATTGAGAAAAACAACTATGAACATGTATGTAATTTATTAAGGAGTTAATTAATGAATCGAATAGAACTTACATCTCTGGATTTACAAGAAAGACTGCATAAATTCGATGAGGTTTCAAAGGGCTATAATCGTGAAATGGCTATGGAAGAAGCTAGAAGATGCTTACAATGTAAAAAGCCATTCTGCGTTGAAGGATGCCCTGTAAATTTAAATATACCCGCCTTTATCAAAGAAATACTAAATGATGATTTAGATAAAGGATTACAAATTATTAATGAAAATAGTTTATTCCCTTCTATTTGTGGCCGTGTATGTCCGCAAGAATTACAATGTGAGTCACTTTGTATTCGTGCTAAAAAAGGTGTACCTGTTGCCATTGGTAAACTTGAAAGATATATTGGTGATAATGCCCCTACTCCTATTTTTCCCGAAATTATTGAAAACAATATAAAGGTAGGAATTATAGGATCTGGCCCTTCTGGATTAACTTGTGCTTATGAGCTAAGACGAATGGGATATGATGTAACCATTTTTGAAGGACTACATACACCTGGAGGTGTATTAGCCTATGGTATTCCTGAATTTAGATTACCAAAGAACAAGTTAAATGATGAAATCAAAAAATTAACTGATATAAAAGTAAAGATTATAACTAATACAATTATAGGTAAAACCATAACAATTGAGCAATTACAAAAAGAAGGTTATCAAGCTTTTTACATAGCTGCTGGAGCAGGCCTACCTAAGTTTATGGACATTCCTGGTGAAAACTTAGTTGGTGTTTTTTCAGCAAATGAATACTTAACAAGAATCAATCTTATGAAAGCATATCTTGAAAGTTCTCATACACCATTATTCCCATCAAAGAATGTTGTCGTTGTTGGGGGTGGAAATGTGGCTATGGATGCTGCAAGATGTGCAATTAGAACAAATGTCAATAAAGTATATGTTGTATATAGACGTACTTTAGAAGATATGCCAGCAAGAAAAGAAGAAATACGTCATGCTATGGAAGAAGGCGTTGAATTTATATTTGAAACAAATCCTATTAAAATTCATGGGGATTTAGATCATAAAGTTTTAAAAATAGAATGTGTAAAAATGCAACTTGATAATATTGATGAATCAGGAAGAAAGCAACCAATACCAATTGAAGGAAGTAATTTTTTTATCGATTGTGATACAGTAATCATGGCTTTAGGTAATACTCCTAATCCAATTATAAGTAATTCCCTTCCTAATTTAAATACAAATAAAAATCAAACAATTATTGTTAATGAAAATATGCAAACATCAATCCCGTTTGTTTTTGCTGGTGGCGATATCGTAACTGGTGCAGCTACAGTAATTGGCGCAATGGGTGCAGGTAAAAAAGCAAGTATTAGTATTGATAACTATATAAAATCTCTTAAAAACTAACTTATATAGCAAAATTACAAATAAAAAAACTAAATTTCCAATATAGGAATTTAGTTTTTTTTATTCACATATTTCTTCATATATTAATTCATAACCTTCTTTATAAAGTTTATATCCTTCAAATATAAGAGGCAATTCATCAACACAGTTTATTTTATTTTGTGATAGATATCTTAGGAGTTTTCCACGCATCTGTTTATTAAAAACAGATATCTTTTTTTTCTTTCCATTAACAATATTTACAAATGAAATATTATATACAGTTTTATCTTTACTTAAAATTGAGGAAAATTCAGTAGATGATAATGATAATATTTCTTTATCTTGAATATTATCAAAATAATCATTAATTTGTTCCTTCCATATCTTTTTTAAATTTAAATTTTTAACTGTGAAGTCTAATCGATACATTTTAATAGCGTCATTTGGTTTAATAATTCCATATAGAGCATCTATTACATATACCTTATCTTGTATATATTTTTTTGATTCAACATCTAATGATTCATAATCAAGCCCAATATAAGATTGACCAATAAACATAGTAAATGCTTCATAACTTGGGTTAACATAAAAATTATCGTAATATGACTTAACTTCATTATATACAGAATCTGATATCATAAAGTTATTAATATATGTATCTTTATCCCATGTTTTAACAATATCTATTAACTTATTTGTTTCATTAAATCTTAAATTTGTATTACTACTAATATTTCCTTCCTTAAATGTTTTTGCTGGTGCAAATAGTATAATCATAATTACTCCTTTAAAAAAGTCTTACATATGTAAGACTATTTTGTTAATTGATTTTGAAGGTATGTTGTAATATCTTCATAACCTGAAGCTACAAATGTTGCAAACTTTTTACCACTTGAATCTGTAGCTATTAAAATTAATGAAGCTGTTGCGCCAATATATAATTTATCTGCAGATGTTACTCCATCAACAAAGAATGTTCCATCGCCTTGACCATCACCTAAACCTACAGCTACTTTATCATATGTACGAAAAATTGAAGCATTTTCTTCTTTACTTAAATTTACTTTGTAAATTGTTTTAGCTTTTTCGTATTCGCCACTGTTAACTTCTTTTAAGTATTCTTTAATAATTGAATTTGTGTTTTTGCAATCTTCACAATTGTCTTTAGAGAAATATACTAAATATTTACCTTCTTGGTTGAAGATTTCATCCTTAGTAATTTCCTTTGGTCCGTTGCCTTTACAGCCTGTTAATCCAATTAGGATAAATACAAATACAAATAATGTTATAAATTTTTTCATAATCTAATTCCTTTCATCTATTGAATAATTTATAATATTTTTTAATTGTCCATGAATTATCATTTGAGTGTCACGTCTAGGATCTCGTTTAAATCCATTTTTCAATAATACTTTTCCTGAGTTAATATTATCTTCAACATGTCCAGCTATTATTAAAGTTTTCCCAATGCTCTTTAAATAATTTACAAAGTGGCTTACTGATTCGGATACATATCCTTTATTCCAATAATCTTCACCAACTGCATATATAATCTGACAACTATATATAGACAAATCATATTTACTTAAACCGATAAAACCAATTATTTTATTTGATTCTTTTAAAGCAATTCCTAATCTAAATATTAATCCTAGTTCATATTCTTTAATTGCATTTAAAATTTTTTGTCTTGCTTCGTTTATATCAACTAAAGCACTTGAATTCATATATGTAAATACTTTTCCGTTTTTAGAAAACTCAAAATAGTCATAACAATCTTCAAGCTTTAATTCTCTAATTATTAGTCTTTCTGTAATAATGGGTTTAAAATAAATGTAACTATCATTTATATTTTTATCAAACATATTAATTACCCTTCATGGTTGTAATTAGTTTATAACATACACTATTATATCATTTATATAGCGATTTTTTCAAGATTTAATAAATATTTATATTTATCAAATATATCGTCTGTAATATTTTATTACTATAATTAATAAATATAGTTGAACAGATATCAAAAGTAAATTATACGCGATTTTTTACCCCTTATTTTGGGTTTTGTATAAGAGTAATAAAATAATATGTATTATCTTATAAATCTACCCAACTTAAATATAATCAATTCAAACCATACTCCTAAGATTATTATTAATATTTTAAGAGTCCTAAATACTGGAAAAATTAAACATGTTAAGACTGCAAGTATGTAACAAGAGATTAAGAAAATCTCTAAAAAAATAAAGCAATGACGTCTCCTGAATTTTAAAAATAATACTGTACTTATTACACATATAAAAACGATAAATAATAGAAAATCTCCAAATAACCAAAATAGCAGGAAACAGCATAGCAAAGATATAAACATAATAATTGCCATTTAGTTCACCACTATAAAATATTAATTTGGTATACTATTTATACTATATTATTCTTAAAATAATCATAAAAACTTTCTTTCCCAATTATAATAGTAACTTATATAATCTTCTACTGTTGCTTTATTACCATGTACTTTATCAATTGCTCTAACATAAGTATAGAATAATTCTTGAAATTTTTTGTTTTTTTCTATTTCACTTAAGTTATCAAGCAATAAAAAGTTTTCAGAATATATTATTACACCAATAGCACATTTAGCTACTTGGTAATTAGCATCAACAATTTGTTTACCAAATTGATTATTAGATTCATTTTCTTTAGTAAATTCTTCTTCTAATTTTTGATATATATTATTTTTCATAATATACATATATATTAAAAATCCCATTGAAGCAATTAATAATCCTAAAAAAATTAATATAAAAATATTATTAAAATATTTGTAGGTAATTAAACAATATAATAAAATAGCCACAAAGTTTAGATCTATAAAAATATTAAATTTTTTTGCTTGCCTTTTAGCTTGTAATTTTTTTATATTATATTTAAAACCAATTTCTTCTGCTTGCTCAACGTATTGTTTTCTTAATAAATCTCTTTTAATAATTAATTTTTCTAATTCATGTCTTCCATATATTTTCATAAATTAATACCTCTATTTACATAATACTTTAGTAAATTATATATACTAAAAAATACTTCTTTAGTATGAGTTATAATGTTTGTATTATATTTTATATTTAATAAATAGGTTATTAGATATATAAATAAAATAGTTATTAATACATGGACTAGTTTAATTGTTTTCTTTTTAAAGAATTTGAATAATCCCGTTGTAAATAATATTCCCGGAAATATTAATAAAATCACTTGATAGTATAATCTTATGTTTTGGGTAATTAGAAATGTTATAAGGATAAATATAACACTCAGTACTCCACTTAGTATAAGTAAAGCTTTACCAAAACTTCTTATATCAATATATCTATTCTCAGTTTGTATTTCCACGTTTTCTAATAATTTGATATCAAAGTTACCATCATGATTTAAAAGTTCCTTGTTCTTTACATGTGTTTTTATAAAGTTATCATCTTTTTTATGTAATCCAACTTCAATTAATTCTAAATCACTAAAGTGTTTAAAATTACACTCTTCATTATTGGAATATGAAAGATAGTAATTAATTAGATTAGTTTTAGGAAGTTCATTTGCACATCTCCTAATATTAAATTTATCATCATTAATAATTGCTATTTTTAAATCATACATTAATTTGTTTGTTTCATTAAATTCATCAAATTTTAAATTACAAAACTCACATAAATTATTAAATGTATTCTTCTTGCAGTATGGGCATACATGTCTTTCCATTAAATCACCTTTATTATTATAACACCAGAATACTAAATTCTCAATAAAAAAATTAAAAAGACTCAAAACTGAGTCTTTTTATTATATTATTTAGTTGCTTTACCAGCTGAACCAAAGATTGCGATTTTAGCTTTAACAGCTTCAGCAATTCCTTTAGCAGCAGGGCCTAAATATTTACGAGGATCGTAAACTTCTGCGTTTGCATCTAATGCTTTTCTTAATTCACGTGTAAAGAAAATTTGGCATTCTGTGTTAACATTAATCTTAGCAGTTCCACAGCTAATTGCTCTCTTGATTTTTTCATCATCGATACCTGTTCCACCATGTAATACTAGTGGTTTGTTAGTAGCGTTTTTGATTTCTTCCATTTCTTTAAAACCTAATACTGGTTCGCCTTTGTAAGGTCCATGAACGCTTCCTAAAGCTGGTGCTAAGAAATCAATTCCTGTTTCTTTACATAATAATACGCATTCATCTTTATCTGCATATTTGATACCATCACCAATAACATCATCTTCTTGACCACCAACAGTTCCAAGTTCAGCTTCTACGCTTACACCTTTAGAATGTGCATAATCAACAACTTGTTTTGTTAATGCAATGTTTTCTTGTAATGGATGATGACTTCCGTCAATCATAACTGATGTAAATCCAGCATCAATTGCCTTTTTACAGTTTTCAAATGTTGATCCATGATCTAAATGAATTGCAACATCTACTGTAATCTTAAGGTCTTGCATTAAACCTTTTACCATACCAACAACTGTGTTGAATCCACCCATATAGCGTGCAGCACCTTCACTAACACCAAGAATTACTGGTGAATTAGCTTCTTCAGCTACAGTTAATATTGTCTTAGTCCATTCAAGATTGTTAATATTGAATTGGCCTACGGCATATTTTCCTTCCTTTGCTTTTTCAAGCATATTTTTCATACTTACTAACATTGTCTATTCCTCCTATTTTATTTTTTAGACTTATATTTATTTAATATTTCAGACTCAATTTGTTTACTATCTTTGTTATTATTTACTTTGCTTTCAACTTTTTTTGACATAGGAATTACTAGTATAAACATAATAATTGCTATACCAAAAGAAATAATAGCATATAAATTTAAACTTAATAATAATTTTGGAGTTTCATTTTCGTTAAAGATTAAATCTCCTAATCTAATTAGATAGTAAATTGCACCAAGACCACAAAAACTATAAGCGGTTATTAACCAAATTTTTAAAAATTTTAAATTCAAGATAGCCTCCTATTTTTCTAATATGAAATATCCAATTCCAAGCACTCCTAATCCAATATGAGCGCCTACAGCTGGAGTTATCATATGTATTTCAATTGATTTCTCAGATTTTATTTTTTCACTAAAATAATTAGCAATCTTCTTAGCATCATCTTCTCTTACTGTATGAAATACAAATAATGCAATTTTGTTTGCACCTTTTATTTCACTTTCAATTAATTCAATTGCTCGTTCAACTGCTTTTCTATGTGTTTTGATTTTCTCAAAACTAACAATTCTGCCGTCTTTAGTAATTTCAAGAACTGGTTTAATTTTTAGAAGTCCACCAAGGAATCCAGCAGCTCCTGTAATACGACCATTCTTCACTAAATAGTTTAGATTATCAACAACAAAATATGCATGAGAATGTTCAATAAGTTGATAAGATCTATCTAAAATCTCTTTTACTGATTTTCCAACATCTACCATCTTTTTGGCATTAATAGCAAGGTAGCCTTGCATGTATGCCGCATGTTTTGTGTCTACCACGTGAATGTTAATTTGATTTTTATACTCATCAATTAATGTTTCCACCATTTGACCAATTGAACTTAATTTGTAAGATATAGAATACATGATAACATCAGTGTATTTTTTATCAATTAATTTTTCAATTAGTTCCATTGCCTCTCCAACCGTTGGAGCTGATGTAGAAGGAATTAATGGGCTTTTTTCAAGTCTTTTGTAAAACTCATCAGCCATTATTTCTTTTCCATCAACAAGATGTTCATCGCCAAAATTAATTATTGAACGAAGGACTGGAATTCCAGGGTCGTATCCGATATAGTCCAAACCGGCATTTACGTCCGAGATAATAGCAATCTTTTCCATATTTTTCTCCTCTTTATATTTATTATATCATATTATAAATATTTTTCAATATTTTATTATTAATATAAAGCATTTACAAAAAAATCATAAGTATTTAACTTATGATTCTAAATATTTGGATAAGAAGGTAGCGGAGGATTCCACTAATGCTTTTTCTACGTCCGTAATTTGATTATCACCAATGACAATAACACAACCAATTAGATCGCCATACACTGAAATTGGTTTTAAAACAACAGCAGATTTAATTATTAAATTGTCAGTTATCTCTACATTGTCATTTTTGTTAAATATCTGTAATGTTCTTTTTTGAACTTTTTCATCTAACCTGATATCAATTTTCTTACCAATAATGTCTTTTCTAAATCCACCTGCACATGCAATTACTTTTTCATTATCAGTAATAATAACTTCCCTTTTAGAAGTTGCGTAAATTGCTTCAGCAAATTGGATTGCGAAATTCTCAATTGATTGGACAGGCGAGTACTTTTTTAAAACTATTGAATCATTTCCTTCTGAATATATTTCAAGTGAGTCTCCTTCTCTAATTCTTAGACTTCTTCGTATTTCCTTTGGAATTACAATTCGACCTAAATCATCAATTCGTCTCACAACACCTGTAGCTTTCATTTTTTTCCACCTCGCTTGTTTATATTATTCAACAAACTGGTTAAATTATACAAAGCTTTCCAATAGTTCAATAATTTTTTTAATCCATGTCTTATCTTTGTTTATTTTATTTAGATATATAATTATCCTTTTACTCTTATATTCAAAGCTAAATTCTCTTGAAATTTGATATGCTTTTTTAAATATTACAGAAGCATCTATTGTTGAACTTACTTCAAGACCAAATACCATTTTTACATTATTACTTGTTTCTTTAATATCTTCAATTCCAACTTTTGTAAGCAAAGATTCCAAATATACTTTATCAATATAAAGGAGAATATCTTCATTTAATTTACCAAAGCGATCTGTTAATTCATTAATAATTTCTTCTTTTTCTTGTTTTGATTTAATCTTAGTAATTGATTTATGAATATATATTTTTACATCATCATCATTAACATATTTGTCACTAACATGCTTTGAAACTTCAATATTCCAATTCTTTGGTTTATCATCATTTACTTCAATTCCTTTTAATTTTTGAATTGCTTCATTTAGCATTTTCATATACATTTCTAGGCCAATACTATCTATAAATCCTGATTGTTCTTGACCTAAGATATCTCCAGCACCTCTTATTGCCAAATCCCTTAGAGCTATTTTATATCCACTACCTAGAGTAGTAAATTCTTTAATTGCACTGAGACGTTTACTAGAAGTATCAGTTAATACCTTATCTTCTTCATACATAAAATATGCATAACTAACTCTATCTCCACGACCAACACGACCTCTAATTTGATACATTTGCGCTAGACCTAATCTATCAGCCATATCAACTATTAGTGTATTTGTGTTAGGAATGTCAATACCTGTTTCAATTATTGTTGTACATAATAAGACATCGTATTCTTTATCAATAAATGATTGAATGGCATTTTCTAAAGTGTCTTTATCCATTTGTCCATGAGCTATTAAAATTTTAGCTTCGGGCACTAATCTTTTTAGACGTCTAAATGTTTTTTCTAATGTTGAAACGCGATTATGTAAATAGAATACTTGACCATTTCGACCAAGTTCTCGATATATAGCTTCTTTAATAATTACATCATTTTCCTCAACAACATATGTTTGAACTGGATATCTATTTTGAGGTGGTGTTTCAATTAAACTTAATTGTCTTACTCCCATTAATGACATTTGTAAAGTTCTTGGGATTGGTGTTGCTGTTAGAGTTAAGACATTAATATTATTTTTATATTTTTTAATCTTTTCTTTGTGGATAACACCAAATCTTTGCTCTTCATCGACAATTAATAAACCTAAGTTTTTATATTTAATTTCTTCATTTAATAATCTATGTGTACCAATTACAATATCTACATCTTGGGTTTTTAATTTTGCAATTATTTCATCTTGTTTTTTCGGACTTACAAAACGATTTACAAGTTCAATTCTAATCCCATATTTATCAAATCTTTCTTTAAAAGATAAATAATGTTGACGACTCAAAATTGTTGTTGGTGCAAGATATGCTACTTGCCTTCCGTTAAGAACAGTTTTCATAGCAATTCTCATGGCAACCTCAGTTTTACCATATCCTACATCACCACATACAAGTCTATCAACAATTAAACCTTCTTCCATATCTTTTTTGATTTCATCTATGGCTTTTAGTTGGTCGACTGTTTCATTGTATTCAAAGTCATTTTCAAATGATTCTTGAATATAATCATCTTCTTTGTAAGTAAATCCTTTTTTTTCTTGTCTTATAGCTTGAATTTCTATTAATTCACGAGCAATACTTTCAAGTTTTTCACGAACTTTCTTCTTTTTCTTTTCCCACTCATTTGTACCAATAGATGTAAGTTTTGGTACTGTTCCTTCAGTACCTTGATATTTCTCTAAAAGGTTAATATTTTCAACTGGAATATACAATTCCATATTTTCAAATCTTAATACAATATAGTCATTTTTTATGTTTTGTAATTCAACAGTTTTAATACCTAAATATTGACCAATTCCATAATCATAATGAACTACATATTCTCCTGGCGTAATATCTTCCTTAGAATTTATCTTTTGTGTATTTTGATATGCACTTCTATATTTTGTTTGTTTAAACTTTAATTTTTTAAAAATATTTTGATCTGATATTACTTCAATTCCACCAATAAAACCAAAACTTATAGCATTTTTTAATGGTATTAAATTAATTCCATTCGTAACAATATCTAAAGATTTATTATATTTTATTTCATTACTATTTAACATCTCTTCAAGCAATGATATATATTGATCAGTGCTTGGAGCAACAATATATGTTTTCTTGTTTAACTTTAAATCTTGAATAAAACTCTTAACATCATTTTGATAATCAACAACCATATAACCATTTAAATCAATTATATCATCAATTAAAATATTGTTAATTGATTGACGAAATTCTGTTAGATATATCTTTTTATTAACATTTGTAAAGATATCGTTATAATCACTAATATAGTTTAAAACTAAATTTTGAGGGGTATTTTTTGATTCAATATAACTATTTAATTCAACAATAGTTTTTTCATAATTTTCTTCAATTCTTTTTATTTCTTCATATAATACAATTTTGTTATCTATATAGTCAATTAATGTTGAAGTGTTATCTGTAAAGTAATCAATATACTTATGAATTCTTTCAATATTGTTATAATTTTTAATATCATCTAAATCATTTAGTATTGAATTTGTTATCGTATTTCCGCATGCTTTTTTTATCTTTTCAATTATTTCATCTGGATTACCATATATTAATTCATTGATTGGGAATATTTCAATATCATTTATATTTTCAACTGTTTTTTGAGTTATTGTATCAAATGATTTAATATATTCTATTTCATCATCAAATAAGTCAATACGATATGGAACATTTGCATTAACGGCAAATATATCTATGATTTCTCCACGTACAGAAAATTCTCCAACTTTTGTTGTTAATGGAACTCTTTTATATCCACTTCTAATTAAAGTATTTATAATTTCTTTTACAACAATTGTTTGTCCTTTTTTAAGATTAATTACATTTTTTAAAATATCATCTTTACTCATTAGTTTTCTTGTTAAGGCACCAACATGAGTAACAATAATCTTTTTTTTCTGTCTAATTATTGAATTTACAGTATGTAATCTTTCAAATCTAAATTCACTACTTACAGCTAATAATTCACTAGCTACAATTTCATCATTGGCATAAAAATTTACATTTTCATATCCTACTAACTGACATAAATTTTCATACGCTAAAGTTGCTTTATATATATTAGGAGTAACATATATAATATAATCATTTGTTTCAAGAAAGGAAAGGTATGCTAAAAGATAGTTATGATTACTTGTCGTATTATTTACAAGAATATTATAACTATTGTTTTTTATTTTCTTAGAGATTTCTTGAATAACTAACTCTTTCTTAAAAAAATCTATAACATTGTACATTTTTTCCTCCTAACATATCAAAATGGACTTATAAATAGATTACAAGTCCTTATTTAATATATTTAATTATATGTATTCATTACTTTTTCAAACGAGTAATAGATAAAATCCATAACTATATCATACCCTTTTTCAAGAGACAAATCAATATCTTTTTTCTCCTGCTTAGAGAAGTTCCCCAAAACATAATCAACAACTTGGATATCACTTGATTTAGATATTCCTATTCTTACTCTTTTGATATCATTAGTATGTAAATGATCTATAATTGATTGCATTCCTTTATGTCCACCACTTGAGCCAGTTGGTTTAATTTTTATTCTTGCAACATCTAAATCTAAATCATCATATGCAACTAAAATATCTTGAGGTTGTATTTTATAAAATTTTGTTACTTCAAATACTGCTTCTCCACTTAAATTCATATATGTAATTGGTTTGATAAATATTACTTTTTCATTATTTATACTTGTTTCAAACAATTCACATTTTTTCGATTTATCAAGAGTAAATTTACCATTTAATTTATTTACTACACTATCTACAAACATAAACCCAACATTGTGTCTAGTTTTTTCATATTTCTTTCCTGGGTTTCCTAATCCAATAATTAACTTCATATTGTTTCCTTACTTTTTTGTATTTTATAACATGCTACTACATTTTCAATTAGTGATGCAATTGTCATTGGTCCAACTCCTCCAGGGACTGGGGTAATGGCACTAGCAATTTGTTTAACTTCTTCATAATTTACATCACCAACTATTTTTGTATTTAATCTGTTGATTCCAACATCGATTACTATTGCATCATCTTTAATCATATCGGCAGTAATTAAATTTGGTTTACCAACACAACTTATTACAATATCCATAGTCTTTACTATTTCTTTTAAGTTTACAGTTTTTGAATGAGCTATTGTAACTGTAGCATTCTTTTGGAGTAAAAGCATAGCAAGAGGTTTACTTACTAGATTACTTCTTCCAATAACAATGGCATTTTTACCTGAAATATCCATCTTATATTCACTAAATAAATTCATAACTCCAAGCGGTGTTGCTGGAACAATTGTCTTTTGATTATTGAATAATTTTCCTTGATTAACAATTGTTAATCCATCAACATCTTTATCTGGATTAATTGTATTAATAATAATATTTTCTTCCAAATGACTTGGTAAAGGTAATTGAACCAATATACCATTAATTGAAGGATCATTATTTGCTTCATTAATTTTACCAATTAATTCTTTTTGAGTTATGTTTTTATTTAATATCCAAGTTATTGGTTTAATACCAACATATTTGCAGGCTTTTTCTTTGTTTTGAACATATATTTGACTAGCTGGATCATCGCCTACTAATATAACTAATAATGTGATTTTATCTTCTATATCTTTTATTTGTTCTTTAACTCTATCTTTTATCTTTTTACTTGTTTCTTTTCCGTCTAAAATCATTTTATACCTCACATTAAACCATATATATTAAAGTCTTCATCCATATTTATTTTAATTGCTAGCGGCTCTTTACCAAGTCCAGGCATTGTCATTATATCTCCTGTTAGGCATATTACAAAATTACAGCCACTGGCAACTCTCACCTCTTTAATATTAATATTAAAGTTTGTTGGTCTACCTAATATTTTTGGATCATCTGTTAATGAATTTGGTGTTTTTGCCATTACTATATAGGAATTTCTATATTCTGATTGATCTAATTTTTCTAGTTTTGTTAATGCGTCTTTACTAAATGTTACACCATTTGCACCATAACAAGTTGTTGCAATTGTGTTAATTTTTGTAAATAAAGAGTCATTTATTTTATATAAAGGTTGATATTTATTATATTGAATTTCTGTTAATTTTATTACTTTATTTGCTAGATCAATACCTCCATCTGAACCCTTGGCAAATAGTTCACTTAGAGAAATTTCTATATTATTAACTTTAGCCCATTCAAGTAATGTATTAATCTCATTATCTGTATCTGTTTCAAATTTATTTAAAGCAACTACAACTTCTAATCCAAATTTTTTTATTGTTTCTACATGTTTTTCAAGATTACATATACCTTTTTTAAGAGCATCAATATTTTCTTGTTTGATAGATTCTAGTTTCATATTGCCATGATACTTTAAAGCTCTTATTGTTGCAACTAATACTACCATACTTGGTTTTAAATTACCAATTTGACACTTTATATCTAAAAATTTTTCTGCTCCTAAATCAGCACCAAATCCAGCTTCAGTTACTACATAATCACCTAGTTTTAATGCAAGTCTTGTTGCCATTAATGAATTACATCCGTGAGCAATATTGGCAAATGGTCCACCATGTACAAACATCATATTATTTTCTAATGTTTGAACTATGTTTGGTTTAATTGCATCCTTTAATAATACTAATAGTGAACCTGTAATTTGAAAGTCTTTTATTGTAATAGGTTTATCATCATATGTATAAGCAACTATAGTTCTATCCAATCTTTCCCTTAGATCTGATATTGAAGTTGATAAACATATAATTGCCATTATTTCGCTAGCTACAGATATATTAAAATAATCAAATCTTGGGGTTTCTTTTTTACTACTAAGTCCTACTTGAACTTTTCTTAATGAACGATCATTTAAATCCATACATCTTTTCCATGATATTTTATCTGGATCAATATTTAATTCATTACCTTGAAATAAGTGATTATCAATTATTGCACTAACTAAATTATTAGCAGTTGTTATTGCATGGATATCACCAGAGAAGTGTAAGTTTAAATCAGCCATTGGATTTACTTGGGCATAACCTCCACCAGCTGCTCCACCCTTTACTCCAAAAACAGGTCCTAAAGATGGCTCTCTAATAGCACCAATTGCTTTAGCTCCTATTTTATTTAAAGCATCAACTAACCCAATAGTTGTGGTTGATTTACCTTCACCTGCAGGAGTTGGATTAATCGCTGATACTAAAATAAGTTTGCCGTCTTTTTGATCTTTTAGCCTCTTAAAAATATTTAAGTCTAGTTTACCAATGTAATTACCATAATTAAAAACTTCTTCGTCTAAAATATCATATTTCTTTATAATGTCACTAATTTTTTGCATTTTACTTTTTCTAATAATCTCAATATCAGTTAGCATAATTTCCCTCCTATTATTTATATTATACAATACTTTTTTACAAATTACTAATGTTTTTTTATGTTTGTATTTTTATTTTATTATTCTGCAGTAATGAATTTTTTAAATATTATGTTTTAAAAAAAGTAATATAAACTCAAGGCCTATATTACTTTTGCTTTATTTTGTCATACTAGCTTTAACAAATCCCAAAAATAAAGGATGTGGTTTTGTTGGTCTAGATAAAAATTCAGGATGAAATTGGCAAGCTACAAAGTATGGATGATTTTTAAGTTCTATTGTTTCAACCATGTCATGTTCTTTATTAATTCCACTAAATACAAAATCAGTATTTTCAAATAAATGTTTATAATCATTATTAAATTCAAAACGATGACGATGTCTTTCATTAATTACTTCTTGATTATATAAATTTTTAATAATTGTATTATCTTTTAATTCACATTTAAATAATCCTAATCTCATGAATCCACCAATATTTTTTTCACTATATCTTACATCAATAATTGGCATATCTGTATCATCATTAAATTCTCTTGATGTTGCATTTTCAAAACCTAATACATTTCTTGCATATTCGATAATTGATAGTTGCATTCCAAGGCATATTCCAAAGTATGGGATTTTATTTTCCCTAGCATATCTAATTGCTTCTATTTTACCCAAAGCAGCTCTTTCTCCAAAACCACCAGGTACTAAAATGCCATCATTTCCTGCAAGTAATTCATTTACATTCTCTCTATTTAAGGTTGATGCATCAATGTAATTTATCTTTAAGTTAACACCTAATTCATAACTTGCATGTTTTAATGCCTCAGCTACTGATAAATATGCATCTCTTAGAGCAACATATTTTCCTACTAATCCAATATTTAATTCACCAGTGCAACTTCTAACTTTTTTTACTACATTTTCCCATTCTGTCATATCTAATTCTTGTGCATTTATATTTAAAAGATTCACAATGTATTGATCAAGTTTTTGTTTTGCAAGATTAATTGGAATTTCATATAAATGTTTTACATCTCTTGCTTCAATTACCGCTTTTACATCAACGTCACAGAATAAGGCAATTTTAGCTTTTTCTGAATCACTAATTGGCTTTTCACATCTTAAAATAATTACATCTGGATTAATACCAATTGAACGTAATTCTTTTACACTATGTTGTGTTGGTTTTGTTTTAATTTCTTTTGAACTATCTAGATATGGAACTAATGTATTATGGATAAATATTGCATTCCCAGCTCCAACCTCACGTCTTACTTGTCTAATTGCTTCAAGAAATGGAAGTGATTCGATATCACCAACAGTTCCACCAATTTCAGTAATAACAACATCGGCACCACTAAATTTTGCTGCATCATATACAGACTCTTTAATTGCATTTGTAATATGAGGAATTACTTGTACTGTTCCTCCTCCATATTCTCCACGTCTTTCTCTTTCGATAACTTTAAGATAAATCTTACCTGTTGTTACTGAAGAATGTCTGCTTAAATTTTCATCAATAAATCTTTCATAATGTCCTAAGTCTAAATCCGTTTCAGCTCCATCATCAGTGACAAATACTTCACCATGTTGAAGTGGAGACATATTACCTGGGTCAACATTAATATATGGATCAAACTTTTGCATAAATACTTTGATTCCACGATTTTTAAGAAGTCTACCTATACTAGATGCATTAATACCTTTACCTAGACTAGAAACGACACCGCCTGTTACAAATATATATTTAGCCATTTTCCTCAACTCCTAATAAAAAAAGTTCTCTTTTTAAAGAGAACTTTTTGGGCTCTTGTTTATTATAGCATTTATTTTATATTTATCAAGTTTTTTTTAATTTTTTTACTTATATATAATTGCTAATAATACTAAATCTTTATTTGAATTATTGATTATGCTGTGACTTTTTCCTCTTGGAATATAGTTAACTTGTCCTTCATAAATTTGTGTTTCCACTCCATTATCAATACATTTTCCTTGACCAGAAATAATATATATTATTTCTTCATCTTCAACATGTGTGTGATAACCAATTGAAGATGATGGTTCTAAAGTTATTCTTGCTATCATCTTATTATCGATATCTAATCGATTAAGCGAAGCTTGTTTTTCACCACCACGCATCTTTTCAACTGTACTCGGTTTTATTTCATTAAAATTAATTATCATTTTATCACCTTATTTGAAAAAAATAAGCTATTGCTTATTTTTTTAATGCTTCTTCAATATCATCTAATTCTTCTTCAGTATCTTCTTCATCATCTAATAATAATTCCGATGCTAATTTTTCTGTGATTTCATCTTCTTCTTCAGCATCAACATCTATTTCGATATCTGGTTCAATTTCTTCGTCAGCATCATCAACAAGATTCAATTCTTCTTCGATTTCATCATGTTCTAAATCATCTTCTTCAATGTCATCATCAATCAAATTAACAGATTCTTTAAATCCAGGGACTTCGAAAATATCTTCTTTTAGTTCGTTTTTGATTACATCTTCGTCATCAGCATATAAATCATCATAGTTTCCATCTTTATCATTTAGTGTTGAAGGTTGACGTGATTTTAAATCCCATAATGTTTGCCCTTTTGTGTTTTCGCCACAGCAAACAAAAAATCCACTAACCATAAAATCTACTTGAAATTGCGCCTTTTGTTCCGCGATATCATCTAAAGATTCATTACCTTTTACTTGGAACACTTCATTAGTTATTTCTTTTAATGATTTAGGTTTTTTCTTTGATTTCATCAAATTAACTGCAATCTCTAATAAAGATTCATTGTTTATTTCACCCATATTATTCCTCCAATATGTATACATTGTATCCTATATTTGTAAATTTATCAAGAAAAATTTATAGCATGAAAAATATTATTAGTATAATTGCACCGGGAAGTCTAAATAAGGCTATGATTAAGATTGTCCATACATTTACCGGAATATTGATACCTATATAAACACCTACTATATTAATAACAAATATTAATACTAGGGATATAAGTAAAGATTTAAATAACCATTTAATAAATTTCATGCTACCACCTCATATAATTATATGAGTATGAATTTTAAATTATGTATTAACTAAAAAACTTATGATCAGTTCTATCAACAGTTAATGGACTTATTGATATATATCCATCATTTACCGCTTTTACATCACTATCAATATCTTTATCTAATGAAAAGTCCGGTTTTCCTTTTTGCCATACCATACCTTCTTGATATGTAAAGTGAGTTTGAAAGTTTGTTGTACCTTGTTTAGTAATTTTAATTCCTTTAGGTTCTAAAGGAATATTTACATTCAATAGATCAGTTTTATCTAATAGTTTATTTGTAAATATATATTCAATAGTTTGATCAATCCAATTTTTTGCATATTGAAAATTGTTGTGTTTTGTTGAAAAGGCAATAGCTTTTGCTTTAGTTAATACTCCTTCACTTGCTGCTCCAACTGTTCCAGAATATAAGATATCTTCTCCAAGGTTAAATCCATTGTTTATTCCTGAAAATACAATATCATATTCATCATTTAAATAGTATTTAGCAAATCTTACACAGTCAGCGGGAGATGCTTCTAGTGCATATGTTTTCACACCTTCAGTAATATCAGACATTTCATGATAAGTCATTCCACTTCTAATAGTTATTGCATGACTTTTTGCTGACTGTTCTGTTAGTGGGGCAACTACTATAACTTCCCCAAATTTTTTTGCCGCATTAGCAAGAATTAAAATACCTTCTGAATTTACTCCATCATCGTTTGCAATTAAAATACGCATCACTTTACATCCTTATGTTCTTCTTTATATATTTTTAAAGCTTCATCAGCCATATCAATCATTTTTTTCATTTCTTTCTTATTCTTAACACTTGCACCACTTGCTTGCATATGTCCACCACCATTGAATTGTCTTGCAATGTCATTTACACCAATGAATCGTGAGCGAAGTCTTACCCTGATAATATTATCGAATTCAACAAATAAAATCCATATAAGCCCACCTTTTACACTGTCCATTACATTTACTTGAGCAGTTGCTTCTTCAGTACCAACTTTAAATTTCTTTTGAATTCTCTTACTTAAATATATGTAACATACACCATTTTCAGTCATTTTGAAGTTATTTAGTACATATCCCGTTAACTTCATTGATTCTTTTTCTTTTAGGTTTAGATTTGCATACATTCTTTCTGTATCAAAGCCCTTATCTAACATTGTTCCAGCAAGTCTTAATGTTTGACCATTCACTGAACTATATCTAAATCTGCCTGTATCAGTTACTGTACCTAAATATAAAAACATTGCTCCTTGTGAAGAAATCTTTAATTCTTTAGGGAATGTGTTATAGAAGTCTATTAAGACAATTGCTGTTGCTGGCATTTCTTCTCTTACATAGTTTAGATTTGCATAATCTTCAACTCTTAAGTGGTGATCAATTTTAATTGTTTCTTTACCTGTATTGTATAGTTTTCCACTAATTCTTTTTGAATCAGCAGTATCTAAGATAATGACTAAGGCATCTTTATAATCTTCTTCAGTTACTTGATCATCTTCACCCATAAATTTTAAGTATTCAACAGTATCACTTCCAACTGCTAATACTTTCTTTTCAGGAAATGACGTTCTTAACATTTCTCTTAATCCGTATGCACTTCCAAAAGCATCTCCATCAGGACTAACATGACGATGAATAATTATTGTATTATATGCTTTTATTTTATCAAGAATTGCTTTTTTGATATCATAATATTCATCCTTTTTTAGATTAGAATCATTAATTATATCTGTTACTGTATCTTGAAGCCCTTCTGCTTTAATTTTATTAGCTATATCTGTTACACTATTAATTGCTTGTGTAACTTGATCATATGTTTCACTACTTGTTACTGTGTCTTTTATTTTTTTTATAGTTTCTTTAACGTCCATTTTTATCCTCCATTATTAATTGGTCTAAATCATTAAGCATTGCATCGGCTGCCTCAAAACCTACTAGTGCAGCACCACTTGCTAATTTGTGACCTCCACCTCCATATTTTACAGCAATAGGGTTAATATTATATTTAGTTGATCTTAATTCCGCATGAACTATTCCAGATTCATCTTCAGTAAAGTTAACCCAAATATCAATTCCTTTTATTCCACTCATTGAATTAACTAATCCTCTTGATACAAAGAAGAAATCAATATTATATTCTTTAAATTTTTCATATGTTGTTTTTATATAAGCAACACCATTTTGAGTCTTTTGAATAGATAATATGAACTGTGCTTTAAGTTTAACAAATTCATAATCTTCTGTATATAAATTTCTATATATATCTTGAATATCTATCCCTGTTTCCATTAATTTGTAAGCCACCAAAAATGTTTTTTGGTTAACCCCGGCATAAAAGAAACGATTACTATCACTTACAAGTCCACTAAATAATGCATATGAAGCTTGCTTATTTATTTTATAACCTAAACTATAAAATATATTAGCTATCAAACTAGCACAACTTATCTCACTTGTATCAACAATGTTTAAATCTCCATAGCTTGATCCTGAAGAATGGTGATCTATTTTAACTAAATAATCTGCATTTTTGTAGCGCAGGTCACTTATTAGTTTTTCAGCACCAGAATCTACTACTATGACTAATGATCCTTTATATAAATCATCGCAAATTTCATCTACTCTACCAATAAATGTGAATAAGTCATTTTCATCACCAACGGCATAAATTTCTTTATTTGGAAAGTTATCCTTTAGGATTTCTTTTAGACCTATCTGACTTCCAATGGCATCTCCATCAGGTCGATAATGTCTATGTATGATTATTCTGTTGTACTTTTGAATTATTTCATTTAATTTTTTATACATATCTTTCCTCGATTAACAGATTAACATAGTATTATATCAAACCATGCTTTAAAAGTAAAATAATTTTACTTAACTCTACTTATATTTTCCTCTTTTTCGATTTTAATAACTCTTTCGGTTATATCATCAAATGTATCATCATGACTGATAACAAACATTTGACTTAACTCTTGAGATATCTCTAGTACTACATCAGCTATATTTGTTCTTCTTTGAAAATCTAAGTTTATTGTTGGTTCATCCAAGAAATATATATCTAATCCTGATAATTGTTTAAGCATTGCAAATCTAACAGAAAGAGCTACACTCATTTGTTCACCACCACTAAGTTGATCTATAGTTTTAATGTTCTTTGGATTTTTATCATCAATTAGAGATATTCCATAATCATCTTGAATTTCAATATGTACTAATTCATTTGAAATAGCTCTATATGAATTTGTTGCCATATATGCTACATACTCACGATATCTCTTTGATAATTCTTGAGGAAGTCGATTATAAATATCACGCATATATGAAAGAAATTTTACAGAATTTTGGTAACTATCTAACTTGTTTTGATTTACTTTTAACTCTTCTTTTAGTATTAGCATAAATTCAATTTTTTCTTTTATTTCTTTTAATTGCTTATTTTTTTCTTCCATTATTGCTTTGTTTTCGGAAATGTTTTTAATTAAATTTTCATGAATTTTTAATGTTTCATTATATTTTTCAATTGAATACTCAGCATTTAATACATCGATTTGATTTTTTAGTTCCTCAATTTTTATTTCTAGTTCTGAAGTTATTTTATTAAATTCTTGAGCTGATTTTTCGTATTTATCTACTTCCTTGGATTTTTCAAAATTAACTGTATATAAGTCTCGATATTGAATTAAACTTTGATTTGCAGTTTTAAGTTTTTCAAGGCTTTCTTTATCTTTATTATTACTTGATAGTTTTTCTTCAATAACTTTTTTTGATTTTATTGTTTCTTCTTTTGTTCTTTTTAATAGATTAATTTTTAAAGTTAATTCATCAATTTCTTTTTCTAGATCTTTTATTTTTAACTGTAAATCCTTGGCATTCTTTTCTTTTAAATTGATTTGAAAAATTTGTGAATCATTTTCTGTTCTTAGTTTTATTAAATAATCTTTTTTTGAATTAAGTTCTAAAGCTAAATTATTTTTTTGATTAAGTTTAGTTTCTAAATCAGTTAATATATTTTTAATATTATCATTAATAGTTAAACCTTCATCCATCAATTCTAAATATTTAGATTTAAACTGATTAATTATTTTGTTTCTTCTATCTAAGTCATTTTGATACAAATTAATCTTATTTTGAATATTATTTTTTTCTTCAATTAAATGCTTTCTATTAAATGTTTTTTTATCTAAAAAATCAATTTCATTAACTAGTTGAGTAATTCTTATATCGTTATCATTAATTAAATCTTCAAAATGGGAATTTAAAGATTCTTCATTAATATTCTTACACTTTTGATTTAAGAATGGACATAAACCATTTTGAGTGCTTTTTGAATTATTAAAATTTATTTGTCTTTGATTTTCAACTTTATTTAATTCTTTTTTAAGTTCATTAATTTGTTCAATAATCCCATCAACTTGCTTTAATTCTAAATCAATTTTTTCTAATTGATTTACATCATTTGTGCCATTATCTATTAATAAATAATCTGTATCAATTAACCTTTCTTGATACATTTGAATATCTTTAATTTTTTCATTTAATAACGAAATAATTTTGTTATTATCTTCTAAATTTTTTTCAAATTCTTTTTTATCTAGTTCGTATTTTTTTTGATTTTCTTCAAGTTTAAATTTTTGAAGATATGTATCATTAAATATTTCTTCAAGTTGTTTTTTATATTGATCAAGTATTTTTTCTTTATCTTGTTTGTTTGAATAAATATTATCTAAATCTTTTTCAATTAATTCAATATTTTTAATAATTATTTGATTTTCTTCTTCAAGTTTTTGATTTCTTTTTATTTTTATCTCAAGTTCTCTAATTATCTCTATATTATTTTCATATTCCATATATTTAGATAAATTCTCTTCAACAATAACTTTCGATCTTAAAGAAGAATTTAAAAGTTCAGTTACTCTTGATTTTTCACTTAAATAACTTGAAAGTTTGGTTTCATTAATTATTTTAGAATTTTTTGCATTTTCCAAATTAAATTTTAACTCTTCTAATTTTCTTTTAAAAATTAAATTTGTATTAAATTCATTATCTAATCTTGTTTGTTTTTCATTTAATTCTAATAATTGTAACTCTATTTTTTTACCCTTTTGAGTTTCTTCATCAAAGTTAATAATTTGGCCTTCAATTAGTTTGATTTCTTCTTTAACTTTTGCAATTTTTTCTTTTTGGATTTCATCATTTAAACCTTTAACTTTGTCTGATATTTCTTTGTAAATATGTAAGTCAAATAGTCTATCAAATGTTTCTTTTCTTGTACTTGGTTTCTCTAAAAATGAATTTACATATTGCCCTTGAGGAACGGCTAAAACTTGTTCAAACAAACGATTGAAATCTCTTGTCTTTTTAATCTTTAAGACATTTCTTATAAAGGAATATACATCATTAACATTGTTGTATAATTCTATATTTTTTTCATAATCATATATCTTTACTGTATTAGCTTTTGGTCTAATTGTTCTTACAACTTTATACATTCTTTCATCATTTGCTGTAAAGATTATTTCTATACTTCCCTTAGTTTCATTATATCTTAAAACAGAGGATATTGTTGAACTTTTTACAAAGTTAAATAAACCAATTCCAATACTTTCAATGATAGTTGATTTTCCACTACCATTTAAGCCAAGAATACAGTTTATACCTTCACTAAAATCAATTTCTTCATATTTATACGATTTTATATTTTCTAATATGATTTTATTTATAATCATAATTTCACTTCCATTTTTAATAATTTTTCAATTAAGTCTTCTTTTTTTCCATCAATGATTTCATCAGCTAAATCAATCATCCCTTTTGCAATCTTATCTTGATCATCAACAGTAGGAAAATTAATATTTATATCTTCTTTAATATAATCTTTAATTAATTCATCAACATTAATTGTTTCTTCACTTTTTTTATTTGTTGTTTCTATATTTATGTTATTTGAAAATTCAATATGTAATAGATTATATTTTTCTTTAATCTTTGTTGCTATATCAGTAGATATTTGATATGGATTAAAGTTTACTTTTCCATATAATCTAAGACATACCATATCTAAATCTTTGAACTCATATTCTTTATTTAGTACTAATTGTTCAATTTCAGTTGGGGTATTAATACCGGTAACATTAATAGAAATATCATGAATTTTCCTTGGGTTTGATTCAATAAATTTAATTTCTTTTTTCATATCTTCTACACTAACATGATAGAATCCTTTTTGTGTAGAATTAATTCCATCTTTAATTCTTATATTTTCTAAAGATCCAGGGTTATAGATAAAATTATCATATTCATAACGATTATGAATATGTCCTAAAGCTATATAATTAACACAGTCCTTTAGATTATTTAAGACTTCTTTTTTGATATCACCCATATCTTGTCCACCTAATCTATTTACAGCTGCATGCATCATAACTATTGTAAATTTTTTAGACGGTTTTAATGCTTTTTTTAGTTCTGTTATATATGTTTCTGTTGACCCACCAACATATCCTAAACCAACTATTCGGTAATCATCTGTTTCTAATACACTACCGCTTATGCCATTATATGGATTATATTCAATTTTCCCATCATTTACATCGACTTGTAGTAATTTAATATAATTTTGTTTATTTAAGAAATATAACCAGCTTTCTTCATCAATATAAAAAGCCCTGTCATGATTCCCTTCAATTGCTATAATTTCAATATTATGATCTTTTGCTTTATTAAAAATCTCAATTGATCTTTGTAATGTTCTTGAATTTATATTTTTTAAATGAAATAAATCCCCAGCAATTAATACAACATAAATTTGGTTAGTAATTGCATAATCTATAACATTATTAAAGGCAGTAAAAAAGTCATTAAATCTTTCTTCTAAATGATTTGGATAACATCCTAGATGTAAATCTCCACAGTGTATAAATTCAAATTTCATATAATCCCCTACTTTACCATATATTTTTATATATTTATTCTATCACAAATTTTTCATTTTTAACACATATTTATTAAAAGCCTTAATATAATTTAATGGGGTGGGGTATGAGCGTTGTGAAATACAATGAGGCAGAAGTTAAGCTACTTGCTAGACTTATGCGTGCTGAAGCTGAAAGTGATGGGCAACTTGGAATGCTCTTAGTGGGTAATGTTGGAATTAATAGAGTTCTTGCAAATTGTTTAGATTTTATTGATATAAGATCTATTGAGCAAATGGTGTTTCAAAGACCGGGTGGATTTGAATCAACTCTTTACTCATATTTTTATCAACCAGCACGAGAAGTTGATATTAAATTAGCTCGTAGAGTAATTAAAGGAGAGAAATTCTCACCTGCCCAAAGATCACTTTGGTTTTATGCAACAACTGGCGATTGCCAAGCACAATGGTTTAATCAATGGAATTCGGGAAAATTTAAATCCCATTGTTTTTATTCACCTGTTGAAAGTGAAAATTGTTATTAGGAGGATTTATGAATTATTTTCAACCATATTATATGGGGTATAACCCTGCACAATGTCAACAACAAATGCTTGCTCAGGTTCCGCAATTGATGCCTCAATTGTTACCTGGTATTACTGACCCGCTAGCACAAATTGCCTCTCAAGCTGAATCATCATATATTGAAAACATTTTGAGGCTTAATATTGGAAAAGTTGCTAGTGTTTATATGAATTTTGAGAATAGTCAGTGGGGATCAAAAATATTTAAAGGAGTATTACTTGCTGCTGGAAAAGACCATATTATTCTTAAAGATTTAAATTCAGAAATGCGTTATTTACTTCTTACAATTTACCTTGATTACATTACATTTGATGAAGAAATTAATTACGATTATCCATTTAGAAAACTTGCAAAATAAATAAAAACTTGCCTTTGCATTTTATTGCAATGACAAGTTTTTTATATTTTTAAATAAGTTATTAGTTTATTACCAATAAAACCAATTATTACTCCACTTACTAAAGATACAACTATTAATAAAGAACCATAATACATAATTGCATCATTAATTCCATAATAGAATTTTGAAACAAAAAGTTGTACCATTACATGAACAAAACCACCAACTGCACTAATACCAATTGCTGAGACTTTATCTTTAAATACTATATATATTGCATACATGGAAAGAAAACTAGTAATTGATGCACTACCACCAATAATAAAAGAAGTAATACCACCAAATAATAAATTTGCAATTAGTATCTTTATAGTTACAAGTGTTAATGTTTCTTTAAAATTATATGTGTATAATACTAAAACTACTATTACATTAGCAAAACCAATTTTCGCTGTTGGTAAGAATGGAAAAACCATTGGTGTTACTACCTTATCAATAAGGCTTAAAACTATAGCTAATGATGTTAGTACCGCTAATAATACAATTTTTTTTGTGTCTTTCATAACGCCATACCCTTTTATATATTTTGATTATACCATAGGAAAGTATAAATATCAACGACAAAAAAGTCTAGTTTACATTTTTACTTTTTTGATATATAATTTAATAGAGGTGATTAAAATGTGTATTTTTTGTAAGATAATTAATAATGAAATTCCATCATATAAGGTTTATGAAGATAATAACTTTTTAGCTTTCTTAGATATTTCTCAAGCTACAATTGGACATACCTTAGTTATTCCAAAAAATCATTATAGTAATATTTTAGATATGGATCCAAAATCTGATATTTTTAGAATTTTAACATTAGTTACTAAAAAACTTAGTAAAACTTTAGGTATAACAGATTTTAATATTATTAACAACTGTGGGGAACTTGCAGGACAAACTGTTCACCACTTTCATTTTCATATTGTTCCTAGATATAATAATGATAATTTTTCTATTAATTTTAAATCAAATACATTAACAAAAGAAGAATTTTCTGAATTACTTTTAAAAATTAATCAATAAATAATAAAAAGCCTTAAATCAACTTCACCTTGAGTCAATTTAAATACTTGGACAAGTATCAAAAACAAATTCTAGGTTAAATTTAAGGCTTTTTTAAACGTTATATAATACTATTCTAAATTATTTGTTTTTATATTTCATGTTGAAATCTTGAATTAGGTTTTTATAAAAATCGACACCAAGCGTAATACTTTTTTTCATAACATGATCTTCTCCAACTTCAGCATCAAGTAATGCTTTTTTTGAATAATATAATGGTGAAAATCTAACAACACAATCACTAACTCTTGATAGGTTTCTTTGTTCGGAAATCTTAGTAATTATATAAGGTGATGAATATACCGAATCATATGTTTTTTTAACTGTATCTTCAACAATCTTATAACCTAATTGCTTTATGTCTGTTACTTTTGATGGATCTTTTAAACTTTTAATTTCAAAATTTACATTGTGCTTAATTACATATGGATTCATTAAACCAATTATTTCAGCTGTTGTATCATGGGAAGCAAGTTCAAATGTAAAATCAACATAATACGAATCTTCATCTTCAAATACTGGATTATAAATAATATATGTTCGTAATAATTTAGCTAATCTAAATTCTACATTATTATTAACTATTCTTTTTACAAAATATTTATATAACCAAATATTTCCAAACAATAATCGTTTTAAAAATGGCATATCTTTCGAGAATTCTGATAAAACCCTAAATGAGTTTTTATCTATTTCTGATTTAAATATTTTATTGACTCTTATATCTTCAACAAAATTAATTAATTCATTTTTACTACGACTTTTATTAATTTTATATCTTATTTTAACTTCTCCAGTAACCCCTATGCCTAATAAGGCATAGTGGCTTTTCATATTTAGATATGTTGGTTCAATTATTCCAATTCCCTCCTCTAAAACTAATTTAAAGAAAGTACCTTGGCGTAAGAATTTATCAACAACTTTTTCATTTCCTGATTTTGTGGTTGTATCATCAACAGTTATCATAAATGTAAGGTTAAAATTAATATCTTTTTTTTCTTGAAGTAGTTCTTCAATTGCTTGCATCACAGTAAACAATAAAGCTTTTGAATCAAAAGTTCCTGGTCCATATATTTCATCATTTTCTATTTTAGCTACACTGTCTTTTTTTAGTGTGTCAATGTGAGTTACAATTAGTAATTTATTAGTACTATTGTTCCCATTGTATGTAAAGATTGCATTTGGTCCTATTTTTTCTTTTATAAAATTTTTATGAATTAGAGGAAACTGTTCCTTTATCTTTTCTCGAAAGATATGATATACTTCACCTTCTTCATAACTAGTTGTTTTAATTTGGATAAGTTCTAATAATCTTTGTGAATAAAAGTCAGATCTATCATTATTTACTTTTTCTATATTTAAAATTCTAGTTTTTTTATTTTTAATAAATAGGGTTTTGATAATGCTAATAACTATTAATATTACAAATAATAGTATTATTGCTGAACTAATTATAAATATTTCACGCATATTAAACCCCCTTTTTATTTAACTAATTTAAATTTTTTAAATAATTATATAATGTTTTAATCATTACACCTGAAGCACCATAGAATTCACCATATGATGGAGCAGTTCTAAATGATGTTCCTGCTATATCTAAGTGTACCCAGTCGCTTCCTTCTTCAACGAATTCTTCTAAGAATGCAGCGGCTCCTGATGCACCCATATATCTTCCTGTTGAGTTAGTTAAGTCAGCAACTTTTGATCCACGTACTTTTTCACGAATATTATCATTAATTGGTAATTCCCAAACTTCTTCAAGTTCCTTATCACCACATTCAATAATTTGTTGAACCATTTTTTTATTATTTCCAAAAATACCAGTTGTATATTCACCTAAGGCAACAACAACTGCACCAGTTAATGTTGCAAGGTCAATTAATTTCTTACTTCCATTCTTTTGTGCATAGCATAATGCATCAGCTAATGTTAATCTTCCTTCAGCATCTGTAGAGACAATTTCAATTGTTTTCTTATTCATTGCTGTTAATACATCATCTGGTAAGTATGCATTACCACTAATGCGGTTGTCTGTTGCACAAATTACGATTTGTAGATTAACTTTTAATTTATTCTTAACTGCAGCTTCTAATACTCCAAGGACAGTTGCTGCTCCACCCATATCATCTTTCATATTATTCATTGTTTGTTTGATGCTATATCCACCAGTATCAAACATAACACCTTTACCAATTAAGGCAATTGGATCTGTAAAATCATCTTTACCTTTATATGTAATATGAATTAATTTTGGTTCATCTGTTGACCCTTTATTTACACCTAAGAATGCATTCATTCCTAAAGCTTCAATTTCATCTTTTTCCAATACTTTGATGTTTACTAAATCACTATCTAATGATTTAACTAATTCTTGTGCATAAACTGCTAAGTCATTTGCATTTAAGTAATTATAAGGTTTATTTACTAGATCTCTTGTGTTGCTAATTGCATTTGCAACATTATAAAATTCTTCGATTTCATTTGAAAAATCATCTTTAGAAACTATACTAATTTCAAATGTTTTTTCATCTTTTTTGCTCTTACATTCATCATAGTTATAATCATAGTAATCAACTGTTAATAATAATGTTTTTAATGCTTCTTTTTTCTCTAAATCATTGATAAAAGTATCAACTAAAATTGTTACTTTTTCACCTAATTTTTTAGTGATTTTTCTTGCTACCTTTTCAAGATTTTTAATTGAATAATTTTGTTTTTCACCTAAACCAATTACATACACTTCTTTACTTTCAATTATTCCAAAAGTATATATTTTATTAACTTCTCCAAGTTCAGTTTTGATTAAATTATCATTTAATAATAATTCTATATTTTTATCAAGTTTTTCTATTACATTTACTTTTGTTTCACCTTTAAATAAACCTACAACAATTGGGTTTTCTGTGCATAAGCAACCTTTTTTTAGAATTTCCATTTCTTCCTCCTATTTAATAACTTCTACACCCATATATGGGATTAATACTTCTGGAACTGTAACTGTTCCATCTTCATTTTGATAGTTTTCTAATATTGCAACAAGTGTTCTACCTACCGCAAGTCCTGAGCCATTTAATGTATGTACAAACTCTAATTTAGAGTCTTTTGTACGTCTAGTTCTAATATTTCCTCTTCTTGCTTGATAGTCTTCTGCATTACTTATACTACCAATTTCACGATATGTTTTTTGAGATGGTAGCCATACTTCAATATCATATGTTTTTGCCATTCCAAATCCCATATCTCCACTACATAATGAGATTACATGATATGGAAGTTTTAATAATTTTAATACCTCTTCAGAGTCAAGTAACATTTTTTCTAATTCTTCATATGAATTATCTGCTGAAGCAAATTTAATTAATTCAACTTTATTAAATTGATGTGTTCTAATTAATCCTCTAGTATCCCTACCAGCACTTCCTGCTTCACTTCTAAATGCCATTGTATAACTACAATATTTTAATGGTAATTTATCAAAATCAATTACTTCATCACGATACATATTAATTGTTGGAACTTCAGCAGTTGGATTCAAGAACCAGTCTCCATTTCCATTAACTAATTTAAATGCATCTTCTTCAAATTTTGGAAGTTGACCAGTTGCTGTCATACTTGCTCTATTAACAATATATGGAGGAATGATTTCTGTATATCCCTTTTTAGCATGTAAGTCCATCATGAAAGCTATTAATGCCCTTTCTAATCTTGCACCCAATCCTTTATATACAACAAATCTACTTCCAGTAATCTTTGCAGCACGATCAAAGTCTAAGATATCTAATTTTTCACCAATTTCATAATGGGCTTTTGGTTCAAAATTAAATTTAGTTGGTTCCATAAACTTTCTTATTTCAACATTATCTTTTTCATCTTTTCCATATGGAACTGATTCATGTAATAGATTTGGTGTTGATAATAAAATGTTGTTAATTTTATTTTCAAATTCAGCAACTTGTTTATCTAATTCAGCAATTTCATCACCTATTGTACTTACACTTGCTAGTACTTCGGTTGCATCTTTCTTTTCTCTTTTTAAAACACCAATTAGTTTACTTTTTTCATTTCGGATGTTTTTTAATTCTTCCACCCTAACAAGGATTTTTCTTCTTTCTTCATCATATTTAATTATCTCTTTTAAATAAGAAAAGTCTTTTCCTCTTTTATTTAATCTTCCTATAACATCATCAACATTTTCTCTTATTAATTTAATATCAATCATAATAAATATTCTCCTTTATTTGTATTATATACGCAAAAATCGCCCCTAAAAAAAGGGACGAAATTTGTTCCGCGGTACCACCCTAGTTAGATATGTAATCTCACTTTTATAGATAACGGCTATTACCGAAAACTGTTTTGCAGTTTTACCTCATAGAGAGATTCAAAAAGTAACATATTAGTTTTCACCAACCACTAATTCTCTGTAAATGTTATTCTTTTTTACTGATTCTAATCAAAGGTTATTTATTCATCTGTTTCGTCCAAAAATTCATAATCTAAGTCTAATTGAAATTCTTCTTGAACTTCTAAATCATCTAATTCTTCTTCATCATTACTTCTAGGAACTATTGCAATATTTGCAACCAAATGACCATCGTTTAGGTTAATTAACTTAACTCCTTGTGTATCGCGACCAATAGTTAATATTTGATCAAGATGTGTACGAATAATCATTCCCTTATCGGTAATTACAATTAAGTCTTCATCACCTAATACGGTAGTTAAGGCTACAAGTTTTCCATTCTTTTCAGTCATATTTAAGGCTTTTACACCTTTACCGCCACGAACTTGAACTCTAAACTCTTCAACATTTGTACGTTTACCATAACCTTTTTCAGTTACAATAATTATTTCATCTGCATCAGTGTTGATGATTGCCATTCCGACAACTTTATCTTCACCTTCTACTTTAATTGCTCGTACACCTGCAGATATACGCCCCATTGGTCTAATGTCACTTTCACTAAATCTAATTGATTTACCATTTGATGCACCCATGATAATATCTTTTTCACCATCTGTTAATCCAACATCAAATAATTCATCACCATCATTTAGCAATAATGCTTTAATTCCATTTGTTCTTATGTTTTGGAACGCTGATATTTCTGTTTTCTTAATTATACCCTTACGAGTGGCAAATATTAAGAATCCATCCTTACTTTGATCTTTATCAATATTTAATACTGCTGATAATTTTTCGTTTTCTTCAAAATTTAATAAATTTACAATAGGAAGACCTTTCGCAGTTCTTGATGCATATGGAATTTGAAATGCTCTCAATTGATATACTTTACCAAAATTACTAAAGAATAGAAGATTATCATGACTTGATGCATAAATCATACGGCAGATATAGTCATCATCAGTCATCTTAGCACCAGTTATTCCTTTACCTCCACGATTTTGAGCTTTATATGTATCAACTGTCATTCTCTTTACATAACCTTTTGAAGTAATTGTAATAATTACATCTTCAACTGGTATTAAATCTTCATCTTCGATATCTAATTCTTCACTTAAACTAATTTCAGTTCTTCTTTCATCTCCGAACTTTTCTTTAGTTTCTTGTAATTCATTAATAATTATACCTAATTTTTTATCATGGCTCTTTAAAATTTCTTTACACTCTTGAATAAATTTCTTAAGTGTTGCCATTTCTTCTTTAATCTTATCAATTTCAAGACCAGTAAGTCTTTGTAATTTCATATCTAGAATTGCTTTAGATTGAATTTCTGTTAAGCCAAAAGTTTTCATTAATCCTTCAACTGCATCATCAGTTGTTTGTGATTTTTTAATTAATTGGATTACAGCATCAATATTACCTAATGCAATTAATAAACCTTCTAACACATGAGCTCTTGCTTCTGCTTTTTCTAAATCAAATTTTGTTCTTCTTGTAATTACTTCAATTTGGTGTTCTAAGTAATATTCAAGTACTTCTTTGATATTTAAGACTTTTGGTACTCCTCTTACTAGAGCTAGCATATTAATACCAAATGTTGTTTGCATTTGTGTATGTTTGTATAGATTATTTAAAATAACATTAGGATTAACATCTCTTCTTAATTCTATAACAATCTTAATACCTTCTCTATTCGATTCATCTCTTAAATCTGTAATACCTTCAATGATTTTATTCTTTGCAGTTTCAGCAATTCTTTCGATTAACCTTGTCTTATTAACTTGATATGGTATCTCTGTAACTATAATTTCATATTTACCATTTTCAAGTTCTTTTGTTTCACATTTAGCTCTAACAGTAATTGCTCCATTACCTGTAAGATATGCTTTTCTTAATTGTGATAATCCCATTACAAGTCCACCAGTTGGGAAGTCAGGGCCTTTTATGAAAGTCATTAACTTTTCAATTGATATATCAGGATTTTTTGTTAAGGCAAGTAATCCATCAATAACCTCTACAATATTATGTGGAGGAATATTTGTTGCCATACCTACAGCTATACCTGTAGCACCATTTACTAATATATTTGGAAACTTACAAGGTAATACTAATGGTTCACGTTCACTACCATCATAGTTATCACCAAAATCAACTGTATTTTTACCAATGTCTTTTAGTAATTCCATGGCAATCTTACTCATTCTTGCTTCAGTATAACGCATTGCTGCTGCACCATCACCATCAATTGATCCAAAGTTACCATGTCCATCAACTAATGGATATCTATAACTGAAGTCTTGGGCCATTCTTACCATAGAGTCATAGATTGCACTATCACCATGTGGGTGGAATTTACCCATTACTTCCCCAACAATTCTGGCAGATTTCTTATATGCCTTATCAGCATATACCCCTAATTCATTCATACCATACATGATACGGCGATGAACTGGTTTCATACCATCTCGAACATCTGGTAAAGCACGAGCAACAATAACACTCATCGCATAACTTAAGAAGGATGTTTTCATTTCCTTTGCTAAGTCAACTTCTTTTACTCTATCTGTTTGAGGTTGTATTGGTTGTTCTTCATTTACCTTTAATTCAATATCATCTTTATTGTCTATCAAAATTTCACCGCCTAAATATCTAGATTTTCAACATATACTGCATTTTCTTCAATAAATTCACGTCTAGGTTCAACATCATCACCCATTAACATACTGAACACTGTATCTGCTTCAATTGCATCATCTAATGTTACTTGTAATAAAGTTCTTCTAGAAGGGTCCATTGTTGTTTCCCATAATTGTTCTGGATTCATTTCCCCTAACCCTTTATATCTTTGTAATACTGGTTTACTTGTTTTTGGAAATGTTTCTAATATTTTTTGTAACTGTTCATCCGTATAAGCATATTCAACTCTCTTATTCTGAGAAACCTTGTATAGAGGTGGTTGGGCAATATATACATAACCTTTTTCTATAATAGGTCTTAAGAATCTATATAAGAAAGTTAATAATAGTGTTCTAATATGTGCTCCATCGACATCCGCATCGGTCATAATGACGATTTTATGATATCTTGCTGAATTAATATTAAATTCTTCACCTACACCTGTTCCAAACGCTTGGATCATTGAAATAATTTCTTTATTTGCTAGGGCTTTATCAAGTCTAGCTTTTTCAACATTTAATACTTTACCACGAAGAGGTAAAATTGCTTGAAACTCACTGTTTCTTCCTTGTTTTGCACTTCCTCCGGCAGAATCCCCTTCGACTATGTATATTTCACTTCTTGAAGGATCTTTTGAACGGCAATCTGCAAGTTTTGATGCGAACCCAAGTGATTCAAGTGGGTTTTTTCTTCTTGTTGCTTCTCTTGCTTTCTTTGCAGCAAGTCTAGCACGGCTAGCAAGGACAGCTTTTTCAATAATGTTCTTAGCAGATTGTGGATTTTCTTTTAAATAATTATCTAAACCATCTGAGAAAATTTGTGATACAATTCTTCTTACTTCTGTATTACCTAATTTGGCTTTTGTTTGTCCTTCAAATTGAGGGTCTGGGTGTCTAACACTAATAATTGAAGTTAAACCTTCACGTACGTCATCCCCACTAAAGCTTTCATCTTTCTTAAATAAGTTATTTGCTTTACCATATGTATTTAAAACTCTTGTAAGACTGGTTCTAAAACCTTCTTCATGTGTTCCACCTTCAGGAGTATAAATATTATTGATAAACGAATAGATGTTGCTTGTATAATCTTCAGTATATTGGAAGGCAATTTCAACTTCAATATCTTCTAAAGTTCCACTTACATAACAAACATTAGAGTGAATTGGAGTTTTTACCTTATTTAAGTAGCTTACATACTCGATAATACCACCATTATAGCAATATGATACATTCTTAGGGGCTTCAGGATTTCTACTATCGGTTAATGTCATTCTTAAACCTCTATTTAAGAATGCTGATTGTTGTAACCTTACTCTTAATGTTTCGTAATCGTAAGCTATACCTTCTTTAAATATCTCAATATCTGCTTTAAATTTTACTCTAGTACCGTGATCTTCAGTTTCACCAATTTCTCTTAACTTATATTGACGTGTTCCTCGATTAAATTCTTGTTCATACTTCTTTCCATTTTGGTGAATTTCTACTCTTAGATATTCACTTAGTGCATTAACTACAGAGGCACCTACACCATGTAGACCCCCAGATACTTTATAAGAGTTAGAGTCGAACTTTCCTCCGGCATGAAGGATTGTAAATACTGCTTCAGCAGCTGATTCACCTGTTTTCTTATGGATTCCGACAGGGATACCACGTCCATTATCTGTAACACATATATAATTATCTGGTAATATTTCTACTTCAATGTGATTACAGTACCCAGCAAGTGCTTCATCTATTGCGTTATCTACAATTTCCCATACTAGATGGTGTAATCCTCTAGAACCTGTTGACCCGATGTACATACCAGGTCTTTTACGTACAGCTTCAAGCCCTTCTAGTAGTGTGATGTTGGAAGCATCATATTTACCTTGGTCTTTAACGGCCTTATCATTATCTTTATCTATTAATTTTCCATCATCAAACTCACTCATTCGTCTTTCCTCCTATTATTTCTATCAAATTGCTATCTCTTTTAACATCATCGGTTAATGCTTCAATTGATGTTGTTGTTATAAAAGTCTGTTTTTCGTTAGAAAGCATATTTAATAACTTGTTTTGTCTCACAACATCTAGTTCACTGAACACATCATCAAGCACAACTATGATTTTTTCATTATATTTTTCAATCAAATCAACTAAAGCTAGTTTTAAGGACAAGCAAATACTTCTAATTTGCCCTTGAGAGCAGTAAGTAGATGCATCTTGACCATTCATATAAAAAGAAAAGTCATCTCTTGATGGTCCCCATGTTGTGGTCTTGTTAATAATATCAAAAGAATGTCTTTCTTTAGAAACTTTCAACAAGTTTTCCACATTATTCTTTGGTTTATACACAATTTGGACTTCTTCAGTTCCAGATGATATTTGGTAATGCTTTACCTTTAATATTTCATTTAACATGTCTACAAACCCTGTTCTTTTCTTAATAATTACTTTTGCTTCATCAATCAAAGTATTTGTTAAGATATTTAATAATTCCTCATTATAGCTATCCAGTTCACTATTTTTAAGCAATTCATTTCTTTCTTTTAATATTTTTTTGTATCTAATAGATGAATTTAAATACACTTTATCTATTTGACTAATATTAACATCTAGAAACTTTCTTCTATTTGCTGGACTACCCTTTACCATTTCCAGATCATCTGGTGAAAACACAACTATATTAAAATAACCAAGATATTCACTTAAACTTTTTATTTTTTTATTGTTCTTTTCAACTATTTTTTTTGATTTATCATACGATAAAGAAATCATATCATTTTCTTTACCATAAAACTCACCTAATATATAAAAATAATCGTTGTTTTTCTTGATTAGATCAACATCGTTTATATCACGAAATGACTTTCCAAAACATAAACAATATATTGCTTCGACCAATGATGTTTTCCCAACAGCATTTTGACCAGTAATTATGTTTTTTCCTGGTTTAAATTCATATATTTTGTTGGAATAACATCTAAAATTATTAAGTTTAATTTTTTTTAAAAAAAACATACTTACTCAATCAAAAATTCGACGTTATTTACTACTACTTTATATCCAGGATATAATTTTCTTCCGCGTCTATTTTCATCTTCCGAATTAACTGTAATTTTGTTTTCTAAAACGAATAATTTTGCTTCAGCACCGTTGTGAATAATGCCAGCAAATTTTAGTAATTGTCCTAATGTTATATATTCAGTTGTAATCTTAATTTTTTTCATTTTAGTAACCTCTTTTTCTAATATATATATTATACCATATTTTTACTTGCTTTTCTAGTCTTTTAGTAACAATTATTAAGTATTTTTTTTGGTTTTATTATGCTTTTACCTTTCTTTTTACCTTTCCACAAAAGTTGTATAAAAATACATTTGTTTTTTTATAAGTTAATACATAAATATGTATATTTACTGTTTAATTTTACGTATTTACATTTTTTAAATAACTTTTTTT
>JAEYQM010000081.1 GCA_023410025.1 Bacillota bacterium | reverse complement strand
AGATGGAATAAATGATGCTCCTGCTCTAGCAACTGCGGATGTAGGTATTGCTATTGGCAATGGAACAGATGTTGCAATTGAATCAGCTGATATAGTCCTAATGAGAAGTGATTTAAGTGATGTTGTTGCTGCTATAAAACTAAGTAAAAAAACTATTAAAAATGTTAAGGAGAATCTATTCTGGGCTTTTGGTTATAATGACTTAGGAATACCAATAGCCATGGGAATTCTCTATTTATTTAATGGCCCATTATTAGATCCAATGATATCTGGGGCTGCTATGAGTTTTAGTTCGGTATCCGTTGTTTTAAATGCTTTAAGATTAAGAAAATTTAAAAAATAAGAGAAATTAGTTTTCTCTTATTTTCTTATTAATCTTTCTTTAAATTTTTATTAATAACAGTAATAAAAAAAGACGTTGTTAATGAGGGTTTGAAGTTATTTTCGATAGTAATCGTGGAAGTACAGTTGATGATTTTGAAAAGAATAGAAATGAAGGAATTTATGTTAATCAAAACAATTGTAACCAATTTATAGATTATTCGGATTTAGTTGATGAAATCTATGAATTAATAGTAAATAATTTAAGTAGTTATAAAAATAATTTACAAATTATTAACGCAAGAATGATATATTTAAATAACATAACAGTTGTTATTTGCTTCAATAATAAAGAAGAATTCTATGCATAAAACACTAACCCATGACCTATGTTATGGGTTTTTTAAATCTCTATATGTTTACTTTTTTCCCATAAAATGATATAATATTTATGAGGTGTAATATGAAAGTTATAATTTCGGGCTACTTAAAATACGGAGAAACAATAGGTTTATATAATATTAGTCAAAATATGAAACACAGGAAATTAGATCAAACTAATATTAATAGCCCTTCATTTATTATATATGGCGATGGTTTTTATTACACATTTGAAAAAGGTAGTAAAACAAGTTTATATAGTTATAAGGTTGTTGAAGAGGGATTGGTTCAAGTAGATAAATTTACAGTTCCAGGAACAGGATTAACCCACCTAGCATACTCAGAAAAACATAAAGTTTTGTATGCTTGTAGTTATGGTGATGGTACATTTCTAGCAGTAAGAGTTGAAGATGGAATGTTTAAAGAACTTCTTAATTATCAAAGACAAATAACTGATGGAAGGTTAAGTAGACCGCATGCAGTATTAATTGATGAAGAAGAAAAAGAAGTTGCAATAATCAATATTGCTTTAGATGCTATATATTTTTATGAGTTTAGGGATGATAGATTACGTTATAAAGATGTATTAGCTCTTCCTATTGGTAAGGGACCAAGACATGGTGTATATTATAACGGATTAATTTATGTTGTAACAGAATATTCAAATGAAGTATTAGTAATTGATCGTCATGAGAAGAAAATTATTCAAACCATTTCAACAATTCCCAACTATGATAAAACAAGTTATGGAGCAACACTAGTGTTTTCTTTAGATAAGAAATATTTATATGTTTCTAATCGTGGTGAAGATACAATTGCTAAGTTTAAAGTTTTAGAAAACAAATTATTAGAATACTGTAATTCATTTAGTTGTGGAGGAAATCATCCAAGGCATATGGTATTATCAAAGGATGGAAAATATATAATTTCATGTAATAAGGATAGTAATAATGTTTCGTTTATTAACCTTCATGAAGAACGTGTTGTACTTTCCTTCCCATTTGGTGAACCAGCAGGAGTTGTAGAAATAAATGAAGAGGTTTAAAAAAATATACATTGAAATCACAAATGTATGTAATCTCAATTGTCGTTTTTGTCCACCAACAAAACGAGAAAAGACATTTATGAATATTGATAATTTTATAAAAATTATCAATCAAGTAAAGGAATATACAGATTATGTTTATTTTCATATTAAAGGTGAGCCACTCTTAAATCCTAATATTGATAAATTTATTGATATTTGTTATGAAAATAAAATTGATGTTAATATCACAACAAACGCAACATTAATTTCTAAAAGAAAAGAAGAACTTACAAATAAGAAAGGGTTAAGACAAATTAATTATTCGCTTCACAGCTTTAAGGAAAATAATATTGAAGATGTTGAACGATACATGAATGATGTATTTAGTTTTATTGAAAATAATCCAAATATAATTCACTCTTTACGTTTTTGGAATTTACAAGATGGTATTAATGGCAATTATAAAGTTTTAAAAATGGTAATGGATTATTTTAATATAGATGAAGAATTATTTAAAAATAAAAGTTTTAAGGTTAGAGATAAAATTTATATTAATCAAGATAATGAATTTACATGGCCTGACAAATGTAATAATTACTATGAAGTTAAAGGGTTTTGTTATGGCTTAAGAGATCAAATAGGAATTCTTGTAAATGGAGATGTAGTTCCATGTTGTCTTGATTCAGATGGTGAGGTAATACTAGGTAATATATTTGAAAAATCGCTTATGGAAATTATTAATTCATATCGTGCTAAAAACATATATGATGGTTTTTCAAACAGGATTGCCGTTGAACAATTATGTATACATTGTGAGTTTAAGAATCGATTCTAATATTTATTGACTTTTCTTGAATTGTGTGCTAGTATAGAGCTTAGCAATCTCCGAATCATCAGAGTGGGGGAACCAAAAATTCCGGGGTGAATCTTTAGTAATAAAGAAGGGCAACTTGGCAGTCCTAATCCGTCAGCTAACCTCATAGGAGTCACCAAGCGTATAACACGCTCTTGAAGAGTAAGTTGTGCGCTTTTTAATTGGCGCCACTTATCAAAGATGGTAGGAGGTATTAGAGTTGTATGTTATCAGATAATGTAATTAAAATTTTATCAGATAGTTTAATGCTTAAAATTTGCATTGTTCTAGTTGTAGGTATTTTAGGGGGTAAGTTTGCAAAACTATTAAAATTACCTAATGTATCTGGTTATTTATTATTTGGGGTTTTAATTGGCCCATCACTATTAGGTATAGTTATAAATGATCCAAATATGAATGGTTATGATGCTACATTCACTGCACTTGGGGATTTAGTAAGTGAACTTGCTTTATCAGTTATTGCATTTAGTATTGGTAGTGAATTTGCATGGAAAGAAATGAAAAAGGTTGGAAAGTCAATTACAATAATGACTATTGCTGAAGTTGTTGGAGCAGTGTTTGTTGTATTTGGTGTAATGTACTTCCTACTTAATCAATCTCTTGCATTTAGTTTAGTTGTTGCTTCAATGTCTGCTGCAACAGCACCAGCTGCTACACTATTAGTAATTCGTCAATATCGTGCTCATGGTCCACTAACAAAGACTGTATTACCAATTGTTGCTTTAGATGATGTTTTTGGTATTATGTGCTTTGGTATTGCAATCTCAGTTGCAAAAATTGTAGTTACTGGTGATCAAGTAAGTGCACTTGAAATGATTGGTAAACCTTTAATTGAGATTTTTGGTTCGTTAATATTAGGTTTAGTTATTGGTTTTGTTCTTTCAATTATTTCTAAAAAATTAAAAGATACTGATGAAACTCAAGCTATCACATTAGCTGCAATTGGTATGTCTACAGGTTTAGCTAATTTACTAGGCTTTTCTCCATTACTAACAAATATTGTTGTTGGAACATTATTAGTAAATGCTGCAAAGCATGCACCAAGATTATTCTCATCAGTCAATGGTTTTATTAATCCATTCTTTATTTTGTTCTTCACACTTGCTGGTGCAAGTTTAGATGTTCACATTTTAGTAGATATCGGTTTAATAGGTATTCTTTATTTGTTTGCTCGTGCTGGAGGTAAATTTATTGGTGCCTACATCAGTGCAAAAGCTGTTAAGGCCGAAAAAACTGTACAAAAGTACTTAGGATACGCGTTATTCCCTCAAGGCGGAATATCAATTGGTTTATCAGTTATTGTAAAACAACAATTACCTCAAGATCTTGCTACAAACATTGTAACAATTATAATGTGTGGTGTATTGTTCTTTGAAATTACAGGGCCTATCTTTGCAAAGTTTGCAATAAGCAAAGCAAATGAAATTAATGGTATGGATAAATTAGCGGAGGTATAAAAATATGTATGTTTTATTTATAGTTTTAAATAAAGTAGATCATCTAGATGAAGTGTTAAAAAGTCTAGTTAGGTCAGGAGTTAGAGGTGCTACTATCCTAGATAGTAAGGGTATGGCTGGAGCAATCGTTCATGGTCAAAAAGAAGATGTTTCTCTATTCGGAGCTTTTAAAATGTTTATTAACGGAGCTTATCCATATAACAATACAATATTCACTGTTGTTGATGAGTCAATTTTAGAAAATGTAACTAAAAATGTTCAAGAAGTTTTAAACGATGTACCACATCCTGGTGCAGGGTTTATGTTTACCATTAAAGGTAGCGAAATATATGATTTAGGTAGTAAAAATAAACGCTAATGCGTTTATTTTTTTTATAACATAAGTGGAAATAAAAATCATATTAGGGTATAATAAAAAAGATTGGGGTGAGGATGTGAAAATATATATAGATAGTAGTATATTAAAATCTCGTTTTAATATTATTGCTGAGGCTTATAGTAATCATGAAATAACTGATAAAGTTGATGAGAGTTTTGATGCCTTAGGGATAATAGTATATCCAAATTATGTAATAAAAGAAAATATAGAAAAATATAAAAATCTTAAATGGATTCAAATATTTTCTGCTGGTTTTAACACAATTGATTTGGATTATTTACGAGAAAATAATATTGTTCTTACTAATGCTAAAGATGTATATAACAAGCCTATCGCTGAGGATGTAATAACAAAAATATTAACATTTAATAGAAATGTTAATAAATATTATGAAAATATGAAAACATCATTATGGAAAAGATATAATAATGAGTATGAACTTACTTCATCAACTGTTGGTATTATTGGTGTTGGTTCCATTGGTTTAGAAATTGCAAAACGTTTAAAGGGGTTTGAAACAAAAATAATAGGTTACAGAAGAAAACCTAATAAAGAAGAATATTTTGATGAAATCTTTACAGGTGAAGAAGGACTTAATAAGTTATTAAAAGAAAGTGATTATGTAGTAATTGCATTACCCCTCAATAAAGAAACATATGGAATGATTAATTTAGAAAAGTTAAAATTAATGAAAAAAGAATCTCTACTAATTAACATTGCAAGAGGAGAAATTGTTAATCAAGATGATTTAATCTATGCTTTAGAAAACAATTTAATTAGAGGGGCCGCACTTGATGTATTGGTTAGTGAACCTTTACCAATAGACAATAAATTATGGAAAATGGATAATGTGTTTATAACACCACATAACTCATTCTCAAGTCCATATACAATTAATCGATTAGTCGATTTATTAATTAATAATATAAAAAGATTTGTTAATGATGAAAAATTATTAAATATCGTAGACTTAGGAGGAAAATAATGGATAGCATTAAATTTAATTGGGATAATTCTTTTAATGGTGTAATGAGTGCACCAAATGGTGATATTAAAATTGGTGAAGATGGTTTTAGACCATATAATTTATTTATTGGTGCATTAGGTTCATGTTTTTATGCAACATTAATTACAATTGTTAATAAGAAAAGATTAACTTTTGATAGTGCAACCATGGAAATTAGTGGAGAAAAAAGGACAACTAGTCCAACTACCTTGGAGTGGGCAGTAATTAAATTAGTTGTTAAAAATCCAAGTAATATTGAACAGTTTGATAAATCAATTGAACTGGCTGCAAAAAATTGTTCAATTCACGAAACAATTAGTAAAGTTGCGGATATCAAAATAATAACTGAATATACTAAATAATGAAAATGTTTTACAATTGATTGTGATTGTAACGTAAATAAGCCTTATGTGCTATAATGTTATGGGTAATGAAAAGGGAGTTTATAAAATGAATGCATGGAGAAATTTTAAAAGTGGAAATTGGGAAAAGTCAATTGATGTGCGTGACTTTATCCAACAAAACTACACACCTTATTTAGAAGATGGTTTATTCTTAGCGGGACCTACTTCAAGAACAAAAGTTCTTTTAAATAAATTACAAGAACTTTTAAAACAAGAAGATGAAAATAATGGTGTTATTGATATTGAAACTAAAGTAGTTTCACAAATAGCAAGTTATGATGCAAGCTATGTTGATAAAGATAATGAATTAATTGTTGGTTTACAAACAGATAAACCAATGAAGAGAGGGTTTCATCCATTTGGCGGAATTCAAGTGGCTAGTAAGGCTGCAGAAGCATATGGTTATGAAATTAGCCCAGAACTTATTGAAATATTTACAAAATACCGTAAGACACACAACCAAGGTGTATTTGATGTTTACACTAAGGAAATGCGTTTAGCTCGTAAAACAGCTATTATTACTGGTTTACCTGATGGTTATGGACGTGGACGTATAATTGGAGACTATCGTCGTGTTCCACTTTATGGTATTACAAAATTAATTGAAGAAAAAAACAAAGAAAAAGAAATGTTTGCCTATGAAATGACAGAAGAAAACATTCGTGCTCGTGAAGAAATCCAAGATCAAATTAATGCTTTAAATGATTTAGTTGAACTTGGTAATAAATATGGATTTGATTTATCAAGACCTGCTGAAACTGCACAAGAGGCAATCCAATGGATGTATTTTGCTTATCTTGGTTCAGTAAAAGAACAAAATGGCGCAGCTATGAGTTTTGGTCGTGACACAATTTTCACAGATATCTATATATCAAGAGATATTGAAGAAGGAAGATTAACTGAAGTAGAAGCTCAAGAATTAATTGATCAATTAGTAATTAAATTAAGAATGATTCGTTTTGCTCGTACTCCTGAATATAATGATTTATTTACAGGAGATCCAAACTGGGTAACTGAATCTATTGGTGGAATTGGTCTTGATGGTAGACCACTAGTTACTAAGACTTCATTTAGAATGTTAAATACATTGTATAATTTAGGGCCTTCAGCTGAACCTAATATGACAGTATTATGGAGTGATAAACTTCCAGAAGGGTTTAAACGTTTTTGTGCTAAATTAAGTATTGATACTTCAAGTGTTCAATATGAAAATGATGATTTAATGAGAGAATCATGTGGTGATGACTATGCTATCAGTTGTTGTGTATCACCAATGGCAATCGGTAAAGAAATGCAATTTTTCGGTGCTCGTGCTAACCTTGCGAAAGCATTATTATATGCAATCAACAATGGTAAAGATGAAGTTGCAGGTACACCAGTTATTAAAGGTGTTCCAAGTCTTGAAGGCGAATATTTAGATTATTCACAAGTAATGAATAATTTTGATTTTGTAATGGAATGGTTAGCAAAACTATATATTAATACATTAAATGTAATTCACTATATGCATGATAAATATGCATATGAAAGATTACAAATGGCATTACATGATTACTCAATTAAACGTAATTTCGCAACAGGAATTGCTGGTTTATCAGTAGTTGCTGACAGCTTAAGTGCTATTAAATATGCAAAAGTAAAACCAATCAGAAATGAAGAAGGAATTGCTGTTGATTTTGAAATCGTAGGAGATTTCCCTAAATATGGTAATAATGATGATAGAGTAGATGAAATTGCAAGAGATATTGTTAGTGAATTTAAAAAGAAAATTTCTAAATATCCTACATATCGTAATGCTTTTCACTCACTTTCAGTATTAACTATTACTTCAAATGTTGTATATGGTAAGAAAACAGGATCAACTCCTGATGGACGTAAAAAAGGTGAACCATTTGCTCCAGGAGCAAACCCAATGCATGGACGTGATAATAAGGGTGCATTAGCATCATTAATGAGCGTTGCTAAGATTCGTTTCAGCGATGCAAATGATGGAATCAGCAATACATTCAGTATTATTCCAAGTGCTTTAGGTACTGAATATGCAAATATTATCAATGGTAAACCATCATCTGACCAAGTAGAAAACTTAGTAGGATTACTAGATGGATACTTTAACCAAAACGCACATCACTTAAACGTTAACGTATTTAACCGTGAAATGTTACTTGATGCAATGGAAAATAAAGATAAATATCCAAATCTTACAATTCGTATTTCTGGATACGCAGTTAACTTCCACAAACTTACAAAGAATCAACAATTAGAAGTAATTAACCGTACATTCCACGAATCTCTATGATCGGAAACTATCATTCAATCGAGACTTTTAGTGGAGTTGACGGTCCCGGAATAAGATATGTTTTATTTCTTCAAGGCTGTAATATGCGATGTAAGTTTTGTCATAATGTTGATACAACACCAAACGAAACAAACATTGAAATTACCGTGGATGAAGTTGTAAAAGACTATCTAAAATATAAAGCTTTCTATCGCAATGGTGGTATTACTATAAGCGGTGGCGAACCTTTATTACAAATTGATTTCATTATTGAGTTGTTTACAAAATTAAAAGAATATGGTGTTCATACATGTATTCAAACACAAGGATCATTATTTTTACCTTCACTAAAATTTGATCAATTAATTAAATTAACTGATTTATTTATCGTTGATTTAAAGGGTGTAAATGATGATATTGCTAGAAGAATATGTGGTGTAAGTATTAAAAGAACTTTATCATTCTTAGAGTATTTAGATAATTTAGGAAAAGATTATAGTATTACCTATGTCTTGCTTCCAAAATTAAATGATAAAAAAGAAGATATTGAAGGCTTAGTAAATATTTTATTACCACTTAAAAACATGAGTTTAACTGTTTTACCTTATCACCGTTTAGGAATTGATAAATGGGAAAAATTAAATTTAAAATATGAATTATATGATTTAAAAGAGCCTTCAAAAGAAGATGTTGAGAAGTTTGTAAGTAATGTTAATGATATATTAAAATCTAAAAAGTAAAATATAGATATCTTTAAAACTTAGTTTTAAAGATATCTTTTTTTTATTAAAAAATTCTTTTAATTATTTTTATAATATGTTATAATTTACGAGTAATTTT
>JAEYQM010000061.1 GCA_023410025.1 Bacillota bacterium | reverse complement strand
ATACTCCATTATAAATTTGTGAGTTCTCTAAATACCATTTGCTACTTACAAATAACATATTGTTATCTGCTATTACATTTGGTCCTGTTATATATTCTGTTAATAATCCTTTTACTTCATCATTATCTTCTTTGTTTCCATAAGCTGATAATGATTTCAGAATTGATTTATCGTAATATCCACTTGATGAAGTTCCACTTACTTCATAACCAATTACTCCACCTACATATGATGATCCAGCAACTAAACTACGGCTATATACTTCTAAAACAGTTCCTTCATTAGTACCAACAACCCCACCAATGTTTGATCCTGTTGTATTAATTGTTCCAGTATTGTAAGCATACTCTAGTTTTCCACTTCCACCAAGTTTACCAATCACGCCACCAATATTACTATTACCATTAATTGTAGCACTTGAATATACATCGCTTACTAAACCATCAGTATATCCTACAATTCCACCTATATAGTTAGACCCTCTTATTTGTCCACTAACAGAAACATTTTTAATACTTCCACCAGTTGCATAACCAAATAATCCAACATAATCACCTTCAACTAAGTTAACTACAAAGTTAACTCCATTTCCATCAAAGTTTCCTTTAAATGGATTAGTAATACTACCTATTGGACTAAAAGATCCTGAAGGTATATTTACTAAATCAATTGAGTAAGATAATGGAGCTACTGCTTTATAATAAGTATTACTTGTGTTAAATCCCATTGATACAATTAATGAAAGATTAACCATATCTTGACCATTACATATTTGATATGGATCAATTTGTGTTCCACTACCAGCAAATACAGTTGTTGTTACTGAATTTTTAGACTCAGCTGTCGTCTTTGAATTGTTTGCGAATACAGAAAGTTGTAAATTATATGCGTTAAATCCATTACTATCTAAAGCTACCCATGTACCATTATCAAATCCAGACATTCCTATCTTCTTGGCATAGGTACCAATCATATCACCATGTTCTAGAGCATAACTAGTTGAAGTTGATCCTCCACCTGTTATTGATGTTGGGACAGTTTTTCCTGCTATAGCAGGGCTATTTAATATTGCTGTTTTATTATAATGTGAATTATTTACCGTACTGCTATTAACTCGGCCAACTACTCCACCATTATATGAAGTTGTTCCATATACATAACCGACACTATATGAATTTTGTAATGTACCGCTGTTTAAATAACCTACAAGACCACCAGTATAGCTACTAGTATTTATAATAGTTCCAGTGTTATATGTATATTGAGCCTTTCCATTTTCGATTTGACCAGCAATTCCACCTACATATCCTGCGCCCGTTATATTACCTGTATTATAACTTTCTGAAATATAACTAGTATTTGATGGAGTAAATCTACCAACTATTCCACCTATATAGCTACTAGTACCAGTAACGTTAGCTTGATTATAAACTCCACTAATATTTGATGTACCAGTTACATTTCCAGCAATTCCTCCAACATAACTTGTACCTTTAATATTTCCACTTACAGAAAGATTTTGGATTGTTCCATTTGTAACTGTACCAAATAATCCAACATAATTACTTGTTAATGATATATCAACAACAAACTTTGTATGATTACCATCAAAAAAACCATTAAATGATTTTACTATACCAATTGGTCTAAAATCTATACCTACTAAGTTTATTTCACTTATTCCGTCAGCAACCTTAATAAATTTACCAGAAAAATTGTTGTTACTATCATTAACAAGATCTGATAGTTTCTTCATATCCTCGGCTGTAGATATAATATATGGGTTGTTAACTGTATCTCCTAAACCAGATTGTGGGAATGGATCATAGGTTAAAGAAAAGATACTATTAAGATTAACTTTTTGACTATGTGTTTGCGCGTCAAAAAAATTACTATTATTAGTATCTTTAAAATTTATCTCATTATTGAATTGTAGATTTTGGCTTTCAATCAAAGAATTTTTATTGTTGTTTTCACAAATTTTAATTATTGTAACTGTAAAAAGCACAACATAAAATAATGCAAAAAAATAAAATAACGTTCGTTTATTAGTTCTTATAAACATTTATATTTCCCCCGTTATAAATATATATATCAATAATTTTTTTTAATATGCACTTTTTATATATTTTAACACCTTTTTGTAATTATTGCAATACCTAAATTAAAATGAGTATAAAAAAACTATTTATTTGCGTAAAAAATTTGTCATAAACATAGCCAAACTTGTTTTTTGAGTAAAATAAAAAATCCATTTTTTATGGTAAAAAATGGAAATTATATGTCACTTTATTTAGATACAATTACATTTACCTTAGCAATCACAGTGTTTCCATTGAAATCACTTACTTTATAGGTAACTTCGTATATCCCTTCAATTGTATAATCAACACATTCAAGTATTTCAATTAAACTTGTTAAGTCTCCATCAACTAAATCCCAAGCTATTACACCATTTTTATAATCTGGTATTTCTTGTGGATTTTCTTCATCGATCAAATATATAAATTGATCAGGCAAATTATATAAAATAGGTGTTTCAGTATCAACAATAAGTAAATTTCTTCTAATTTTTCCTGTATTACCTGAATCATCAGTAACAGTATAAACTAAAACATAATTACCTATACTATTATAATCAATATTACTTATATCTATTTCTTCAATTTGATTATCCGGATTAATCAATGTTACTTGTAATCTATCTGTTAATTCTATTACTAATTTATCTGTTATTTTTTTATAAGCTCTTATTCCATCTAAAAGATCAGGATAATCATTACCAATAATATAAATTAAATCACTAACTTCTGTTATAGTTGGTTTTGTTACATCAATCCAAATAACTAAATATACTTCTTCTGTTATGGTTTTCCCTATTGAGCTAGTAACTTCATAAATTAAATTATATTCACCAATCTCATGAATTAAATTTTCTTTTAATTCATCAAAAGTATAAATTATGTTTGTCTTTAAATTTACAACTTTTATAATTAACTCATTTGTTATGTTTTTATCAATTAAATCATAAGCACGAACTTTATTTGTCCAATCTGGTAATTTTTCACCTACATTTAAAACAATATTTTCTTTTATACCAAAAATTGAAGGTATATCCTCATTTAAAATAATGACCATTCTTTCAAACGAAGAATAATTACCATTATTATCAATAACTTCATAACTAATTATATATTCCCCGGGAATAGAATAATTTAAGTTATCAACATTAACTTTAACTGATTTAGTAATATCATTACCTTGATTTGAATATGCTTTTACTCCTTCTAGAAAAACATCTTGGTTACTTGACGTATTTAGTTTTAAATATAAATTATCACTAATTCCATAAATCACAGGGGTAGGTGAATTTTTTCTAATATCAACTGTTATTTCTTGTTTTTTGTAGTTTCCATTCGGATCAGTTATTTCATAATATGCAATATATTTTCCAATTTTTGAATAATCAACATTACTATCATCTACTGTTATTTTTCTTTTGCCACTACTATCATAAGTGATATCTTTACCATAACAATCAAACGCTCTTATATTCGTAGCAAAATAATTTATCGAACTATCCATATCTAGATAAAAAATTAAATCAACATAGTTAATAAAAAATGGACTACTGTAAATTACTTCAACAATTGTCATGGCAATTACCTTATTTTTGTAAGAATAATATATATAATATTTACCGAAAATTTCCCACTTAACATTACTATCATCAATAATAATACTACTTGTTACATCATTTCCAGACTCATTAATAGCCTTAATATTACTCTTATAATTAGGAATATCATCACCAATTTTGTAAACAATATTTTTCTGATAATCAGTTAAGTCAATTTTTAAATCTTTACTATTAAAAAATAAAACAAATAAAAGAAAGATAATTATTAAAGAGCTCAAGATTACTAGTATGAATAAATTCTTTTTTTGCTTATAAGTATTTAAAATTTTAAATGCCATTTATATTACCTCTAAATAACCCTTTTATAAATTATAACAAATCTTTATTAATTAATAAATAAATTTTAATAAAAAAAGATAAAGTTTTAAACTTTATCTATTCTTCAACAATATTATGAAAAATGTTTTGAACATCATCCAACTCATCAAGAGTGTTCTTAAATCTTTCAAATTGTTCCTTTTCTTTAGGGTTTTCCAAAGTTGTTGTTACTGAAGCAATCCATGCCACTTGATCTTCTAAGAATTCAACATTTGGCATTGCTTCTTCTAATGCATCTCTTACCTTAGCATATTCACTAACTGGTGCAAATACTGTTGTTAACCCTTCTTCGTATACAATATCATTGACATCACATTCAGCCATAATTAAAACTTCTAATGTTTGTTCATCGTTTAATCCTTCAAAGCTAAATACTGCTTGGTTATTAAACATATGAATTACGCTACCGTCAACACCCAATTTGAAACCTGACTTATTAAATGCTGTACGTATATCTGTATATGTTCTGTTTATATTATCAGTTAAACATTCAACAATGAACATTGAGTTATTTGGACCAAAACCTTCATAACGAGCTGTATAATAAGCTTCATTATTAGCACCTTTGGCTTTTTCAATTGCCCTTTTAATTACATCAGCAGAAATTTGAGCTTTCTTTGCTCTTTCAATTTCCTTTTTTAATGCTTGGTTTACATCTGGGTCAGGAATTCCGCTCTTTGCTGCTATATAAATCATACGACCAAATTTTGCATTTTGTTTACTTTTAAAGGCTGCCGTTTTTGCCATTGAGGCAGCTCGAACTTCATGTGCTCTTCCCATAATTACACCCTTTCATTTTTCTTTTTATATTATACCATATACAAGGGAGGTTGTAAAATCATTTTTTATTTTTTTGTTTATTAAAAATATCCTAGACAAAATAAAGGAAGGTGTAAAACACCTTCTATTTTTTGTTTAAATTATCATAAATTGCATTTGTTAAGATTGAAGTTTTATGATCTTGGTTATATTGCCATACCATTAAACCACATAAATTATTATTAATTGCATACTCAGCTTTTACTGCAATTGATTCAGGGCTATCATAACTAATTACAGTATTATCACCATATAACCAATGTGCCTTTGCTTGTTCATCATAGAATACTTGATATTTAGAATCACTTAAATATTTATCTACAATATCATTATATGAAACTGTAAATTTATTTCCACTTATTGCAGTATCAGTATTTGCTTTCATTCCATTATTACCTGCGTTACTTACTTTAAATCCATGTCCATAGAAAGCTACACCAATAACAATTTTTGATTTGGAAATACCTAAATCAGAATATGCTTTAACTCCATTTTCAGCTGAACTCACACTATTAGTAGATGAATACATATTTGTATGATGGCTAGATTGAACAATTTTATTTGTTGAAGAAGCATAATTAATCATATCATAACTCATTAAGTGTAGGTAATCAATATAATTATTTAATTTTGCTGGTTCATAGTAATTCGATGCTGCCCATGATCCATTTGGAACAGCAATACTTAATGTAAGGCTAGGATCTTTTGCCTTTAGTGCAGTATAAGTTTCTTGAACTAAATATGTGAAATTAACTTTATCTTCTGGTCTTGCTTTAATTAATCCACCCGCTGTTGAAGTTGGGTATTCCCAGTCAAAATCAATTCCATTTAAACTATATTTATCAATAGCAACAAGTAATGAATCAATAAATACTTTTCTTGAAGCTGCAGTTAATGCAGCATCAGAGAAACCATCTACTCCCCATCCACCTACAGCTAAAACTACTCTTACCCCATGTTTATGAGCTTCCGCTGTAATATCTAATAATTTACTTGATGTTGATACAACTACTTTTCCTGCAGATATCCCGCCAAAGGCATAGTTTATAACATCTATTTTTTCTAAATCGCCTTCTCTAAATCCTTTATAACTTCCTGAATAATCATATAAATATGTAAAAGCTAATTTCTTGTTTGATATATCTCTTAAATTATACTTTTTTACCATAACTTCTTTTGTAAACTCCCCTGATACTCTTCCTAAATCTATTTTACAAACTACAGTTATTACTTTATCAACATTACTAGGATTAACACGTCCTGTGCGAGTGATAATATTTTCATCACTAGTACTCCAAGATAATCTAGCTCCTTCAATACGGTATTCAAACGGTAATGTTTCTCCTGCTATTGAAGGTATAATCGTATCTAAGTATTCAATGATTCCTTCAATTGTTTTTAAATTGCGGACATCATTATATACAATTAAATCTATCATATCATAGACTTCAAAATCTTTTGTTTTTGCAATTATAGTTACAGATCCTTCTTTAAGTCCAGTAACTTCACCATTTTCATTAACTGTAGCAATTTGCTCATCACTACTACTCCATATAACATCTTGAGGAGCATTAGACGGAGTAACTATTGCAATTAACTTCAAAGCTTTTCCTTCTATTATAACTTCATTTTTATCTAATTCATTAATAATTGTAATTGCGTCTGGACTAACATTTTTATTATTATCATTAACTGTACATCCTACAACAAAAAATAACAGTAAAATAATTAGTATTTTCTTCATCATTTTCTCCTTTATAAACTTATAATTGCAAACATTTTCATAAATGTCAATTAATTTTATTAATATACTAGAGTTTGTAAAATACCATTTTTTTACTGTTATATGCTTTTAATTTATTATTAGAAAACAAAATTTCCTTTTGTAAAGATAGTTACTTTTGTACCATCATGTTTTGTGCCTACAATTTCCATATCAGCACTACCAAACATAAAGTCTACATGGTTCATTGATTTATTATAACCTTTAGCTTCTAGTTCTTCATCAGTCATATCATTACCATTTTTTATATTCATTGTATAAGCATTACCTAATGCTAGGTGGCAAGATGCATTTTCATCAAATAATGTATTATAGAATAAAATATTCATATTAGAAATTGGTGATTCATGGCTAATTAATGCAACTTCACCTAAATGTCTACTTCCTTCATCTAAATTAAGAAGATTTGATAAAGCAGATTCTTCTTTTTTAGCACTATATTCAACAACTTTTCCATCTTTAAATATTAATGAAAAATCTTCAATTAGTTTTCCTTGATAGTTAAGTGGTTTTGTTGCAACAACTTTGCCATTTACTTTAAATTTATGAGGCATTGTAAATGTTTCTTCAGTTGGAATATTTGGAGCAAAGTATACACCATTTTTGGCAACTTCTCCTCCACCACCCCAGATATGATCTTCAACAAGACCAACTTCTAGATCAGTACCTAATCCATTTTTAAAATGTAATTTTTCAAAATTATAATCATTTAGCATCTTGTTATGACGAGCAAGTGTATCCATATGTTCTTCCCAAGCTTTTACTGGATTATTATCACTAGTTACACGACTTGCTGTTAATATAGCATCAAGAAGTTTTTCCACTCTTTCATTGTCATTGTTAAGTTCAGGAAATACTTTTTCAGCCCATGCACTTGTAGGATAAGCAACAACACACCATTGACTTGAATTACTCATCATGTGTTTACGATAAAAAATTGTTTTTTCGCTTGTTGCCTTGGCATTTAATTGTAATTTCTTTGGGTCAATATCTTTTAATAAACCTGGAGATGGAGCAGAAATTGAAATAACTGCTGCATTGTTATCAACAAGATATTTTAATTGTTCAACTGTATATCCAGGGATATCACCAATTACTTCTTCAGTTGCATAAGTAAAATATGTCTTATTAACTATATCATCATTCCATCTTACAATAACATTACGAGCGTTAGCTTTATATGCTTCTTCAACAATCATTCTTGTAAATTCTTTACAATCAACAGGAGAATTAATTGCAAGAATTTGATTTTCTTGAATATTTACTCCCACCTTCACAATAAGTTCTGCGTACTTTCTTAACTTTTCATTCATCATATTAACTCCTTTTTCAAATATTCTAACACAATTAGAAATATTAGTAAACAATTATATTTTATAATTTGTTATTAACTAATTTTACCAGTAATTATTTATTTATACAAGTTAAATGATTATAATTAAAAGACATCTTCGATGTCTTCTAAATAAATTTTATTAACTCATTATATAGTTTTATTTCATCTAAAGGTTTAGGTACAAAACCATTAAACCCTTTATATAAGTTTTCTTCACAGTTATCACTTAAATTTGCAGTAATAGCTATAATTGGTATTTTTAATGCATCATCCCTATTTGTTGTTCTTATCTTATTGGTTGCATCAAGTCCATTCATTCCTGGCATACAGTAATCCATTAATATATAATCATAGTAATTATTTGGGCTACATGAATACATTTCAATTGCTTCTTCTGCATCTTTTGCTTGTTCAGTTATTGCACCTACATTCATTAGTAAAGCTTCAACAATTTCTCTATTTAAATCATTATCATCAACAACTAATACTCTTTTCTTAAATAACTGTTTAGAAAAATAATCTATAGTATTAATTTCCGCATCAATTTTAAATTTTTCACTTCTCAATAGTTTAATCGTAAAGAAGAATCTTGTTCCCTTTCCAATTTCACTTTCAACCTCTAGTATCCCACCCATAAGTTTCACAAGATTACTGCTAATAGATAACCCTAAACCAGTTCCACCATACTTTTTAAATATACTTGGTGAGGCTTGTTGGAAAGGAAGGAAAATATTATATAAGTTTTCCTTACTAATTCCGATACCATTATCTTGAATACTTAATTTTAAATATATTTCCTTATCATCGCTTTTAACTTCATGAACATCAAGAATTACCATTCCACCTTCAGGTGTAAATTTTAAAGCATTTCCTAATAGATTTATTAATATTTGATTCATTCTTACTGGATCTAGTAAAACTTGCTTACATGAATAATTACAATTAAATACAAGATTTATATTTTTTAATTCAGATTGAATTTTTACTAACGATTCTAGTGATTTAAAAAATTCATCAAGATTAACTTGTTCACTATAAATTTCTAATTTTCCCGATTCAACCTTATTTAAATCAAGTAATGAGTTAACTAGTGATAACAAATATTTTCCAGAAACATCAACTTTATCAAGATAGTTTTTTAATCTTGTTGAATCATTAATATAATTTTTAGCTATATTGCATAAACCTATTACACCATTAAGTGGACTTCTAATTTCATGACCCACTTTTGCAATAAATTCAATTTTGTCTTTAATAGCATTATCAAGTTCTGCCCTTTTTAAATGAATAAAAATGATTTTTGATACGGCATTTAATATGTATTTTTGTTCTCTAGGAATTATATAATTAGGAATTAAGGGTTCAAAAACAATGTTTCCCATAATGGTATCATTATCAAAATTTGCACTACTAAAAAATATCTTATTATCCAAATTATCTTGATTATCAATGATTTCATTTAACTTTTTAAAATCATTATAATTTAAATTTGCCATACCATTAACATCATACATACTGTTAATGATATCAATAGATACATTAGATAATTTTATTTTACTTGGAAAAATACTATCATTATCTAAGGCATTCCAGTAATAAATAAGATTTGAGCTGCGATCAATATAATCATATTTTAAGATATGAATACTACTTAAGTTAAATCTTTTTCCAATTCTACATAATAATATATTTATTGCATTAAAAATATTATGTGATTTCTCTAATAAATCAAGTGCCAAATAGATAATATCATCATGTCCATTATTATTTAAATTATCAATAAAATTATATTGATTTACTTCTAATGTTTTATTTGCTTCAATATTATTTTTTTGTTCTTTAAAATATTGTTTATTTAGTTCTATTATTTTATTTAATGCTTCTCCATAATCATCGGTATTATTTATCTTCAAATATGCAAATGTACAAGAAATATTTATATCATTGCAATGATCAATAAATAACTTTTTAAGATTTTCATTTAAACGGTTTTTAAATTCAATTACATCATTAATTGTCCTGTTTGTTAAAAGAATTATAAAATCATCATTTTCTAATCTATATAATATATCCGTATTATTAATAAAACTCTTTAATAAAAAAGCAAATTCTGATAAAACAATATTTCCAAACATATAACCATATTCTTTATTAATTAAATAAAAATTATTTATATCAACTAAAATTAAATAATTTTCACCTGTTGATGTGTTTAAATATGTACGTACTAAAAACTCTCCATATGTTTTATTATAGACTCTTGTTAGATAATCAATATGCGACTTTTTAATAAAACTTGTATTATCACTATATTTACTAGTAACATCTGTAAAGGTACCAACAACCTTTACAGGTAGATTATCCTTATATATTAATGAACCTGTAATATTAATTATTACTCTATTACCATTTATAATTAACTCATCAGTAAAGTTTTTTACTTTTTTCCCGGTAATAAAATCAACCCATCGATATACTTTATCAAAACTATAGTTATAAACTTTTAATAATTTTACCAGATAATTATCAACTAATCCATTACCAACTTCACCAATTTTGTCAAGATAAAACAGTTTTCCATCATACATATCATTTATAATGTCATATTCAAAATTATAAGTATCTAGGTCATTATCTTCAAATTTATTATCTTCTAGTAAACTACTTTCACTATTCCTGGATTTTTTAAAAAGAATATTATAAATGCTACCAGAACCAAAATGTTGAATAAAACCAGCTTCGACTTTACACCATGAATATTCATCATTTGAAAGCACTCGAAAATCTAAAGAGAATGGTAAACCTTTCTTCATTCTTTCTAAACCTTTATTAGCTTGAATCAAATCACTTGGATGAATCCAATCAAAGAATGAAAAATTATTTTTAAACACATTATGTAATTCTTTTGGTCCTTCAATAATAGTTATTTTATCATTTAATAATAATTTTGCTGAGATATTATGTTCATCAAAATTATTATATAATTTTTCATCATCAGATTTAATAAAAGATAATATGTGTTTCCCTTTAACAAATGATGGTAATGTCATTACAATAAATGAATAATATCCACCTTCTTTAGATTTTACCTCAATTTCAAGATATTTACTTTTATTTGTAGTAACACTTTCATTAATCATGTTAATAAATGAATTTAAGCTTTTTTTCCTTAAACATTTTAAAAATGAATATTTTCCTTTTTGCATCAAAAATTCAAAATCAACACCTAATAATTCAAATAAACTCTTATCTGCATATTCAATTGAAAAATTATCATTTTCATTTAATATTAATAGGTGATTAAAATAATTGTTTTTAACAAAAAGATTATTATAATTTGATGGAGGAATAATGCTGTCAATAAAAGTTGATACATCAATATACTTTACAAAAAAAGAATCTATATTTCTAGTTAATCTTGTGCATTCTGTTAATACGTATTTAATTTTATCGTTATAAGCGTACATTCTAATAATAAAATAGTATTTATTAAGAGAAACATCGTTCATAATTCTTTGGCAGGATTGTAAATCATCTTGGTTTACCATTTTAATTATATCGCCATTTGCAAAATTATTAAAATCATCTTGATTGTAACCAAGAATATTAAGAAGCTCATCATTAACAAGTAAAGTACTTGTGTTTTTATGAATTTGATTAATACTATATGCACCCAATACATTTTGTAATTCATCAAAATCATTCTCTACATATTTTAAATTAAAAAGATAGAAATTAAGTAACTCAGTATTAATTTGAATATTTTTATTTCTAATTATAAATAGATTTCCTGATATTCCAAACATTTTAACTTTTACAATATCAATTACTTGGTCTTCTTCACATGTTAAAGATATAATCTTTTTAATTTTATCAGGCTTGTATTTTGATAAATTATATTTAAGCAATATTCTATTAAGAAAATTATTATTTGAAGAAAAAAATTGTTTTTGTGGATCGAGGTAAATTATTACTTTACTTTTTAAAGTTTTGTTCATTAAATTAATTATTAATTGTGTTTTGTTTTTATATCCCTTTAACAAATCAAAAGTATCAATAAAGGTATTAGCGAAATAGTACTTAGATAAAAAAGATGAACTTGAAAAATAATCTTCTAGCATATTAATGCTCCTCTCTATTAAAAAAATATAAATTTTTTTAATATTACAGTGGTTTATTTTTTCTTTATTTAATTATAACATAATTTAAAAAATTAGTCAATACTCATTATATTGAGTATTAAGTATTGGTTTTTTGCATATTTTTACATATTTTATTGGTAAATATATGCAAATAGTGATAACTTATTGTTTTTTATATTTTTTGTATTTTTTTAAATAAGAATTATCAAAAAAATAAAAAATCTACCTAACATTAGTCAGGTAGATATATAATTAACATTATTTAACCTCAGCTGGTTTATTTAAATTAGCTAATAAAAGATTGTATAATTCATTAGTTCGTTCTTTAAATATTTCAGCAATTTGATCTTTATTTAATCCTTCTTTAATAAGTGGTTGAATATATTTAGGTTTATCAATAATTAATGCATTATCAGTTTTTGAAAAATACACTGTATATATTGGAACATCAACATTATGTTTCTTAAAAAATTGTTCAGCTAAAAATACAAATCCTGGGTTATAATGTGTTAAGACTTTATGATAACCATTATCCGAATTTTCTGGAAAAATTAATATTGATTGATTTAATTCTAAATGATCAATACTCATCTTTATAGAAGATTTTAATCTTCCATCAGTATACGAAGGAATTACTTCCATTGCTCGATAAACAACTCCAGATATTATTGAAAATAAAGTTGCAACTACAAAAGACTTTAATTTTCCCCACCCAAGCTTTTGTTGGTAAAATACATAATACAAATATTTCCATCGAGATTTATAACCTTGACACATGTAATAAATACCCCAAGGTCTAAATTGCTTAGGAAAATATAACGATAATGTAAGTGGACCATTTGCAGCACTATGATTTGAAACAAATATAGCTCTTTCACTTATTTGTTCATTTAAATTTACAATAACTGGTTGTTTTTTTATCTTTCTTAAGATAAAATATAAAAATCTAACTAAGATTGATTGTTTCTTTTCTTTCTTCATTTTATCTCCTTAATATCTTTTTTTTTACTAAATTATACCATTATTCTACTATACTAATTTTAATATGTAAAGATAAGATTACTAATAAAAAACTAAATTAGAAATTCTAATTTAGTTTTTGTTTTACTTGTTTGTTTTATTACTTAACATACTAGTTTTAATATCCCAAAGTTTTTGAGATAAATCAACATAGTATTTATGAGGACTTTCAAATCTCTTTACTTCATCCCATAAATTCTTTACTTGCTCTAAGCAATGTTCTCTAATTTCATTAACTTTAGGTAAATCATAAACTAATTTACCGTTTAAGAAAATTGGTTCAAGTAAACTTACTGCTCTAAAATTAGTAAGAGTTTTTCTCTTCCATGTTGCAATTGGATCAAAGATTTCAATTGGTTTTGATTCATCTATTACTTCATCATGTACGCATATTAAGTCTGCCAAGGCCTTATTACTGTCTTTATCAAACAAACGATAAACTTTCTTAAAATGTGGGTTTGTTATCTTTTCAACATTCTCACTAATTTTAATTTTTGGAATGATATTTCCCTTTTCATCTTCAATAGCTGTTAATTTATAAACACCATCAAATACTGGATGACTCTTAGCAGTTATTAATCTTTCTCCAACACCAAAACTATCAACACGATCATTTTGGAATGATAAGTCTCTTATAATATATTCATCAAGTGAGTTTGAAGCAATAACTTTACAATCAGCAAAGCCTGCGTCATCTAACATCTTGCGACATTTTTTAGAAAGATAAGCAATATCACCTGAATCAAGTCTTATTCCCTTTGGTCTATAACCTTTTGGAACTAAAACTTCATTAAATGCTTTAATTGCATTAGGTACACCACTATTAATCACATCATATGTATCTACTAATAAAATTGCCCCATCAGGATAGATTTCACAATATTTTTTAAATGATTCATATTCAGAAGGAAACATTTGAACCCATGAATGTGCCATTGTTCCAGAAATTGGGACACCAAATAATTCACCAGCCATTGTACAACTTGAACTACTTGCTCCACCAATATATGCAGCTCTTGCACCAAGTAAAGCAGATTCAGCACCATGAGCACGTCTTGCACCAAATTCAGAAATTGGTCGTCCTTCAGCAGAACGAACTATTCTATTTGCTTTTGTTGCAATTAATGATTGATGATTTAATTCCGCCAAAACATATGTTTCAATAAATTGAGCCTCGATTGTTTTTGCTCTTACTATCATTACTGGTTCATATGGAAAAATTGGTGTTCCTTCTTTTACAGCATATATATCACCAGTAAATCTAAATGTACTTAAGTAATTTAAAAACTCTTCAGAAAATAATTTTTTTGAACGAAGGAAATCAATATTTTCTTCAGTAAATCTTAAATTTTTAATATAGTCTACAACTTGTTCTAGACCAGCAGCAATAGCAAATCCTCCTTCATCTGGGATTCGTCTATAGAAAACATCAAAATAACATATTTGATTTTCCATGCCGCTATTAAAATATCCATTAGCCATTGTAAGTTCATAGAAGTCACACATCATTGTGTAATTACGTTCATTTACCATTATTTTCTCCTTAAATATCAAACTCGAATAATTTATTATACCATAAAATTTATTAATTTGATATTATTTTGATTTACTAATTAGTTTTGCTTTTCTAATTAGTTTTGATATTTCAACAATTACAATTATTGAGAATGACAATCCAAATACAATCATAAGTTCAACAAAATCTAATCTTTGTAACTTAAAAATATTTGCTAAGAATGGAACATATAAAATAATTAATTCTAAACTTACACCAATAACAAATGCACCTATTAAATATTTATTATTAAATGTTGATTTATGAAATACCGATTTATCTGATTTAATATTAAAAGCATGGAATAATTGAACTGTAGATAGTGTTAAGAAAGCCATTGTTTGAGCTAAATAGTTGTCAGGATTTCTAAAATGTCCAATTGTATATGCTGCAAGTGTTATTAAACCAATAGCAATACCTTGTAATGCAATTTTTGATTTTAAGCCACCAGCAAAGAAACTTTCATTTTTCTCACGAGGTTTTTCATTCATAACATCAGGGTCTGCAGATTCTAAACCAATAGCAAATGCAGGTAAACTATCTGTTAATAGGTTAACCCATAACAAATGCATTGGAAGTAGTGGAACTCCCCAATTTAATGAGAAGAATGATGCGATAAGCGAAGCAAGGAAAATTGTAATAACTTCACCAATATTACTAGATAATAAATATTGAACAGTTCTTCTTATGTTATTATAAATACCTCTACCTTGTTTTACAGCACTAATAATTGTAGCAAAGTTATCATCAACCAATATCATTGCTGCTGCTTCCTTAGCAACGTCAGTCCCTGTAATACCCATTGCACAACCAATGTCAGCTCCTTTTAAAGCTGGTGAGTCATTTACACCGTCTCCAGTCATGGCAACAACTTTACCCTTCTTTTGCCATAGGTTAACAATTCTAATTTTATCCTCAGGTGCAACACGGGCATATACTGAATATTTTTCAATGTTTGCATATAATTCATCATCACTCATTTTATGTAATTTTTCAGATGTAATAGCAATATCTCCATCTTTAAAAATTCCAAGTTCTGTAGCTATTGCTTTTGCTGTGATGACATGGTCTCCAGTAATCATAATTGTTTTAATACCGGCATTTGAAGCAACTCTTATTGCTTCTTTTACTTCTTTTCTTGCTGGATCAATCATACCAACTAATCCAATGAATTCTAAATCTTTTTCTAAAGTATTTGATTCAATTTCACTAGGTAATTCATTTAACCATCTAATACCTAAACCTAAAACTCTTAAGGCATTACTACCCATTTGTTCATTTACTTTTAATACTTTATCCTTATCAACATTACCAATTGATCTATTTAAAATTACATCAACTGCACCTTTAGTAATTGATAATAGTTTGCCATCAAAATCAATAACAACTGTCATCATTTTTCTATCAGAGTCAAAGGAAATTTCTGCAACTCTTTTATATAAATCATTTAGTTTTTCAGATACTTTACCATAATTATTATTTGCTTCAATTAATGCAGTTTCCGTTGGATCACCAATACGTTTATAGACTCCATCAACTAATGTAATTTTTGCATCACTACATAAAGCAAAATAAGTTAATAATGTTTTTTCATTATCAGTTAATTCTTCTTCAATATTTTTTAAAGTATTATTGTAAATCTTTACAACAGTCATTTTATTTTCAGTTAATGTACCAGTTTTATCACTACATACAATTTGTGTACTTCCCAATGTTTCTACTGCTGGCAATCTTTTAACAATAGCTTTTTCTTTAGCCATTTTATCAACACCAATAGCAAGGACAACTGTAACAACTGTTGATAAACCTTCAGGAATTGCAGCCACGGCTAAAGCAACGCTTGTTTTAAATGATTCTAATATATCTTTAGTATTTAACCATTCCATTGCAAAGATAACAACACAAATGGCGATTGCTAGAAAACCCATTAGTTTCGCAATTTGATCAAGTCTAATTTGTAATGGTGTTTTTTCTGATTCTGTATCACTAAGTAAGTTGGCAATTTTCCCAATTTCCGTTTTCATGCCTGTTGCAGTAACTACTCCAACACCACGTCCATAAGTTGTGAATGTTGAAGAAAACATCATATTTTTTTGGTCACCTAATGATATATGATCAAGTTCAATAACATTAGTCATTTTATTTACTGCTAGACTTTCTCCGGTTAGAGCACTTTCATCAATTTGTAGTTTAACTTGTTCTATAATTCTGGCATCAGCAGGAATAAAATCTCCCGCTTCAACAATTATAATATCCCCTACAACAAGATCACTTGATTCAATCATTTGCGTATAACCATCACGTAATACTTTTGTCATTGGTGAAGATAATTTTTTTAATGCTTCAAGTGATTTTTCGGCTTTACTTTCTTGATTAACACCTAATAAGGCATTAACAAATACAACTATTAAGATAATTAAACTTTCGATCCAATCTTCAGGTTCAACAATTATACTTATTAAAGCTGCAACTAACATGACAATAATTAGAACATCTTTAAATTCCCCTAGAAAACGAAGAATCCATGGTGTACGCTTCTTTTCAGAAAGTTTGTTATAACCAAACTTTTCTTGCCTTACCTTTACTTCTTCTTTTGAAAGACCAACTTTAGGGTCAACTTCTAGTTCCTTTAAAACTTCTTCTACTCTTTTTTTAGCAAACATTTTTTCCTCCTTATAAATAGAAAAAAACAAGACCTTATACATGATAAAGGTCTTGCAAATCATTAAAAAAATGACAACTACATCCGGGCTAAAAACCGTATTGACGAATGTAATTTACTAGCTACTCCCCTTTAGGGCTTCTTTTTTTATAACATAATTTTACACTATGTATTTTAAAAAGTCAATACTATGGACCAATATACGTACATTATTATTATAGTTACCTTAATTAATAATATACCATTAAAGTTTTTTGAACATTGGTTTACTTTCTAAAAGAACAACAGCTTCGGCACTAATTCCTTCTTTACGGCCAATAAATCCTAATTCTTCTCCCCTAGTAGCTTTTACATTCACAAATTCTGGATCAACTTCTAATAATTGTGCAATATTTTGTCTCATTTGATTTTTATAGTTTTTTAAATTAGGTTCCTCAAGAAAAATGGTAATATCAATATTATTAACATAATATCCTTTTTCTTTCATCATTCTAACTGTTTCAATTACAAATAAGGATGAGTTATAATCTTTATATTTCATATTGGTATCAGAGAAATGAGTCCCTAAATCACCAAGTCCAAGTGCGCCAATTATAGATTCACTGACAACATGATATACAACATCACCATCTGAATGTCCTAATGAACCTAATTGATAATCAATTAGAACACCACCAAGAATTAACTTACGGCCACTAACTAATTTGTGAGTATCATGAGAATGACCAATTCTAAACATTATAGACCCTCCCTCATTAATAACTCAATAATATGAAAATCAATTGGATTAGTAATTTTAATATTACTATAACTTCCTAAAACTAGTTTAGCACTAATGTTTTCATATTTTTCAAGTATTTGTATATCATCATAAATAATAGCATCATCATTTATTGCTTTTTTTATGGCATTTATATATATTTTTGATTTAAAACCCTGTGGAGTTTGTACTTCAACAAGTTCATCCCTATTTAGGGTCTTTTTAAACAATGAACCACTAATTTCTTTAATTGTATTACTTGGTTTAACTCCTAATGCTGAGGCATCATAATCTTTTAAATTTTCATAAACTTTAATAATATCTTCAATCTTAACATTAGGTCTTGCAGCATCGTGAACCAAGACAAAATCCGATAAAACTTTTTGAGTTCCATTATAGACACTTTCAAGTCTTGTTTTTCCACCAATGACAATTATTTCATCTTTAATATACTTTTTAACATCTTCAATTTCTTTTTCGTTAACCACTAAAATAATATTAGCACACTGTCTAATACTTCTAAATTTTTCAACTGAATACATAAAAACAGGTTTACCAAAAATTTCATAAAATGCTTTATTGTATTTTAAATTTGCTCTTTGACCGCTTCCAGCCATAACTATTATTGCATCAAACATAATTTTTACCCTATTTTTATAATTCTAGATTCAGTTACAATATAATCAAGTTTAATATCATGACTTTCCTGAAACGATTTGGTTGTTAAGCAGGAATCATATGTAACCCCAATCTTTAAACCTTCATAATCTTTTAAAGCACCATCATAATAGCCTTTTCCATACCCTAACCTGTAGCCATCATAATTACAAGCTATACATGCCATAATAATAACCTCGATATTATTTACTTCTATTTTATCCCTACTGCTACTTAAGATTCCAGCTTTATCTTTAATTAATTCATCAAAGCCACAAAACTCACGAAATTCTAAAACTTCACCTGTATATGGTAAATATATCTTTTTTTGTAAATAAATACTTTTTATAAATTCATTAAGATTTATCTCTTCATCTATTGCCATATAACATGCTACGCTATTATAATTTAAAACTAATTTTAATAAATTATTTTTAACTTTCTCATCGATTAAGTTATCATGCTTTCTGAGCAAACGATAATAGCTTCTTAAATCTTTTTTATTCATATTTACTTAAATCTTCATCAATATTAATTCCCAATTCAACTAAACTGAATTCAATAGGTTTAACTGGTTGATAGATACTAAACTTTTCTTTAAAATTAGGATTAGTAACTTCAGCCATAATATCAAAGCTAGCTTTAATCATATCTTTTGTAGTTTTATCTTCAAAATCAGTACCGTAAACAATACCAACTTCTGTATTCAATTCATATTTTGTACCATTAACAAAAATACTTTGTGTTAATAATGGCGAAATATTTTTTCCAAATTCTCTAACTAAAGAATCAATATTATTTGTACCTTCAACAACCATTGCAAATTCAAACGAACCAATTTTATAAACAAAGAACTGATCTTTTAAAAATCCTTCATTAATTTTAATAAAGAACTTATTAATTAAAGCATCAATAAATTCATGTGGCTTATCAAGTAAATACTTTTCTAAACCTGTAAAGTTAAGCATTAAGATTCCAAAATTATAATCTTTCTTATTTGTTACTAAATGGATAAAATCACGATGCGTTCCGTATTTTAACCCACTAATATTATTTGAATCAATTTTTTTGATTAATGTATATTCTTTATTATTAAAACGAGCAGTTGATTCTTCAAACCACATTGGACCCTTATTTGTATTTAAGCGATATGAATATGAGTTAGGAAGATTTGCTTCATTTAATTTAGTTTCATAAATACTCAAATCTTCAATATATACTAATTTTTTTAAGTCTTCTACTTTTAAGACCTTTTCTTGTAAGTTTAATAGCTTTGCAAAGTTACTACTGCAAATATAATTTGAAGATGCAGTATCCAAATAAGCCAGTGGATTATTTAGTAAATCCATGTAGACTAAGATATCATTTTTTAAGTTACTTTCCTCACTAATATTTTTCTTTAATGAAACATCAACTAAAGCAAAACCAATAAATCTCTTATTTACATTAATTTCTTGTTTAGTAAGTTTAATTTCTGTAATTATATTTTCGTTCTCAACAATTTTTAAATTTACAACTTCATCTTTAAAATTTACTAAATTTTCTTTTGTAAGATGATTAACCTTACTTCCATTGACAAATAAGTCACCATCATATTCTTTATTTAGTAATTCCTTAATTTTCTTATCATATACTAATATCTTGTTGTTTCTTGAAACAACAGCATATAAATTTTTATTTAAAAGCATTACTTCTTTATATAATAAATTTTTTATACTATTAAAATTAGTAGATTTTACAAAAGCAAATAAACTAATTAAGAAAACTAATCCTGATGCAATTTGCATTGCCATTTCTATAAAACTTATATTCCCAAATAATTTATTGAAATTAGTACTACTGAAATATTTCAATCCATATGTTGCTAGTACTAATAATAGTAAAATAAATGACAACCAACTAAACTTCTTATTGGCTAGTAAATTTGTAAATATTAAGATTAGTGTCATTCCCATTACTACTATACTGATTAATTCCCAATTTGATATTTCAGAAAACATGCTATATCCTTCCTTTCTTTACAATCATCATTGCTGTAGAACGGTTTGTTGCTAGTGGTATTTCATATACATCACAAAGTCTTAGTAACGCAGAAACGTCTGGTTCATGAGGTTGAGCAGTTAATGGATCTCTAAAGAAAATCACAAAATCAATCTCCCCATTGGCAACTTTTCCACCTATTTCTTGATCCCCACCAAGTGGACCAGATTTGCATAATAAGACTTCTAATCCGGTAGAACTAATTATTAATCTGCCTGTAGTACCAGTTGCTACAAGACTATGTTTACTAAAAAATTCAATATTATCTTCTACAAACTTTAGTAGATCTTCTTTTTTCTTATCGTGTGCAATTAAAGCTATTTTCATATAGTACCTCACTTTAATATAGTATATCATATTTTTGTCATAATTTCAATTTTTAAATAATAAAAGCTCAAGAAAACTTGAGCTTTGTGTTATAATAATGTTTCAAGTGGTGTATATTCTAAATTTAGCGCTTCAGCGACTGCTCTATAAGTAACTTTACCTTTATATACATTTACACCCTTTGCTAGTCTTGTATCTTTTTTGATTGCTTCTAAATATCCTAAATCAGCAAGAGAAATAGCATAAGAAATAGTTGCATTTGTTAGAGCCATTGTTGATGTATGGCTAGCTGAACCTGGCATATTGGCTACTGAATAATGAACAACTCCATGTTTCATATAAACTGGATCTATATGTGTTGTTGCATGATCAATTGTTTCTACACAGCCACCTTGGTCAATGGCAATATCCACAATTACACTACCTGGTTTCATAAGTTTAACCATTTCTTCAGTAACAAGTTTTGGAGCCTTAGCACCTGGAATTAAAACCGCTCCTATTAATAGATCTGCATTTTTAACACATTCCGTTAGATTATATACATTAGAATATAATGTTTGTACATCCCTTCCATATATATCATCAATATATCGCAATCTATCTAGGTTAATATCTAATATAGTAACGTCTGCTTCCATTCCAATTGCCATTTTTGCAGCGTTAAGTCCTGCAATTCCGCCTCCAACAATAACTACATTAGCACGAGCTGTTCCTGGAACTCCACTTAATAACATTCCTTTACCACCATTGTGTTTCAATAAATACATTGAACCTACTACTACTGACATTCTTCCAGCAACTTCACTCATTGGAGTAAGTAAAGGTAATCTTTTATCTGCTGTTTCAACTGTTTCATAAGCAATAGCTACTACTCCTGATTGGATTAATGCTTTTGTTAATTCAGGTTCAGCGGCAAGATGTAAATAAGTGAATAAAATAAGTCCTTCTTTAAAATATTGATACTCACTTCTAATTGGTTCTTTTACCTTGATAACCATTTCTTGATCCCAAGCCTCTTTTGCTGTCTCAACAATTACCGCTCCAACATCTTGATATTCTTCATCAGTAAAACCGGCTCCAATTCCGGCATTTTTTTCAACAAACACTTGATGTTTATGCACTACTAATTGCATAACACCAGCCGGAGTTACAGATACACGATTTTCACTATTCTTTATTTCTCTAGGAATTCCAATTCTCATACTTTCTCCTTTGCTTCGTGGAATTTTATGCAAGCGCTTTCTATTTCGCCGCAAATAAAAAGAAACTTAGTTTCTTGAATAATTATAACATATTTTAGTTTGTTGTACAATGAAAATAAATTATTTTTTTAAGTAAAAAAATCTAGAACATAAGTTCTAGATTTTTTACTTAACTATTAAATATCTTTCTAACACTTCTACTAATTTTTCTTGACTAAGTCCTTGTTCAATTACGCCATCAGCTGTAATTGAAATATTTCCAGTTTCTTCAGAAACAACAATAGTAATGGCATCAAATCTTTCACTTAATCCAATTGCAGCACGATGTCTTGTACCTAAAGATTTTGGTACATCATATCTATCTGTTGATGGAAGATATGCACCTGCACACATAATTCGATTTTTACGAATAATAACCGCACCATCATGAGTTGCCGTTCCTACTGTAAAGATAGTTGTAAGTAATTCTTCAGATATATAGCCCTTAATATAGATAGCTTTTTCAATAAAACTATTTAAGTTATCTTCTCTTTCAATAGTCATTAGAGCCCCAATTTTTCTTTTAGAAAGATACACAGAAGTTCTAACTAACACATCAATTACTTGTTTCTTTTCTTCTTCACTTGTAAATTTATTCTCATTTTTAGTTGATTGAAATAAATTACTTATCGTATATTTTATTTCCTGACTATAAACTATAATTACTACTCCAAAGCTCCAGAAAAGCAAGAAGTTAAGAAAATTAGATGTTATTGAGAATCTAAATATGTTAACAAAAATAAAAAAGATTATTGTTAGTAAAACAAAAAGTAATACTTTTTTAGAGTGAAACTTAATTTTAAGAAATTTATAAATCAAAAAAACTAGAGCTAGGACCATTACTAAGTCTACAGCTAAACGTATAATACCTTGTGTACTTAAATTATTTGTATAATCATTAAAACTTTCTATAAATTCATTAAATCCTATCATAATTACATATTCCTCTCTAATGACAATAATTTATCTTTTCTTACATCATCAAGTGTTTGTATTTGGGAAAAAAACTTAATCATCTTAAGATCCCCTTCATCAATAGCATAATCAATTGGGAAATTAGACATCTCATCAATTAGCATAAAATCAGCGCCTTGTTCAACCAAGTATTTTACAATATCTAAATTACCATTAATAACTGCAAGATGAAGTGGTGTTTGTTCTAATTCTGCACCCATATTTAAATCACAACCACTAGATACCAAAGCCTTCACAAAATCAATTTGATTTGTAAGTACCGCTTGATGGAGTGGCGTATTACCTGATTCATTTGCTAGATTAGGATTTACTCCCGCCTTTAGAAACATCTTCAACATTCTTAAATTCTTTAATTTAATGGCAATATGTAATAAAGTATCCCCATTATAAGATTGTGTATTAATATCGATATTCTCATTTTTTAATTTTTGTAAAGTAGTTTTAAGATAATAGTAAGAATAAGGATTATTTTTAATTTGTGTAACAAAATCCTTAAATTTTTTCTTATCTCCCCGTTTAATCATGATAAAGTCTCCTTATTGATATAATCTATAACTTTATCCATATTTTCATATAAATCAATTAACCAAATATATAATACATTCATATTTTTCGCCTTAGATGCAAGATAATATTCTCTATAATCTTCTAATAAATCAATACGATTCTTATTTGGATTTACAAATAATAATACATTATAAAGGGTATTATTTCTTTCTAATACTAATGTAAATTGATATAAGTCACCAAATACTTTTATATCTAGTTCACTTAGGCGTTTAGATAGTTTTAAAGCAACATCTTGTATTTTTTTATTAATAAAATTGTTATTTGAAAAAACTTGTTTAAGCATATGGATAAACAAAACATCATTATCATTGCTTATAAAGTTTTGTTTGTCAATAATATATAATTTCTTTTGGGCAGTAATAAGCCTACTTATATATTTTATTTCTAAGAATTCATTTGATACATTATAATAATCATCTAAATCAACAATATTATAACTTGCATCATATGCATAACCTGTAAACAAATCAACAATATTTAATTGCTTAGTAATTATTCTAAATATTTCTTCAGCAGAAAAACCATTGTTTATTAATTGTTGTGATAATTTTTCAATAAAACTAAGTTTCTTAACGATTGTTGGAACAAAATAATTTATTTCAACTTCTCTATTTTTTAATAATAAATCAACAATAATTGATAAAGCTTCTTTATTAGTAATTTCATAACCTATATTATCTTCAGGATTATTTAAATAAATACCATGAGTCTTGGGAATATAATTTAGTAAATTAAGTGGAGTAGGATTATAACGATAGTATAAATTCATAACATTCTTTGGACGCATTTTTGCGATTAAGTTTGTTCCTGATGAAGTAACACTTGTATTATCCCCAGCGATAATTACTTGCTTACCATTTATTGCATTAAAAAATTCATTTGAATTTGATACATGGGAATCATCAATTAAGATAAGATCAAATTGTGTGTAATCTAATAAATAATTTAAAATCGAAGTAGATGCTAGAGTTAAATTTTTGGCACTATCATTTTCACCTGATGCTACACTTCTATAATAATTTAATTTTTGAATATTAATTTTAATTAATTTATTCTCTTCATTTACTATTTCTACTAAGTTATTACTTATAACTTCTGATGATACATTAAAACCATTTGTATATATGTCATAAAGAGTTTTAAAATATGTGTACTTAAAGTTTTCAACAAGGCTTGTTGAATTGGAATTAATTATGTATTCACTCAAAACAAATAATTTATGTCCTTCAATAACACGTAATTGTTCAGTCAATTCTAAATATGCCTTTAATTCTTCTTTGGCGTTATTTAATTTATCTAAGTATTTAATAACATTTTCTAAATTATCATAATAATAGTTACCAATTCCATCTTTAAATATCTTGTTATACAATTTAAAACTTTCATTTATTTCAACAACAATCTTAGAAGCGTCATTCATTACCTTGCATAAGTTTTCAAAATTAACTAACTTCAAACTTGAAGCTATAGCTTCTGTTGATTGAAAGCATTTAATATAACTATCAAAAGCATTTATAATATTATTTACCTCACCAATATTTGTCTTACTATGCTTAAATAGACTACCGAAATAATGAGGATAATGGGTATTATTATTAAGTTCCTTTTTAATACGATTAAGTTGATTTAATTGATTTTTTAATTTAATAAATAAATCCAAACTTAGTTTCTTACTTGGATCTTTTAAGACTAAAGACATTTCCGTACATACTCTTGATACCTGATTTACATACTTTAAGAAATGTGATAAAAGTCTAACTTGTTCACTCACTTGATGTGATTTTTCTTTATAAAGGACTGTACAAGTATATTCATACACTTCCTTAAAAATTAGATATGATCTTTTAAAATCAACAAGATCATGAATATATACTTCTAAATCGTCATCGTTAACTGTATTTAAAAAAGCTAATACTTTTTCCTTTGCAACTAAATCCTTTATTTGAGTTATGTAAGTTATAAACTTCTTAAAGTCAATAGTTGTGTCATATGCTAGGCTATATTCAAATCCCGTTAACTCCTTATGTCTTCTATTCAAACTTGCTGTTTTATTTCTCAAATCACGATAAATTATCGTATCATTTAACAAATCATTTAAATTAATATTTTTAAATTTTTTTGGCTGTTTATCTTCGCTAATTAATTTTTCTATATATGAAATATTTTCATTAATGTCTTTTTGGTTACTAAAATATTTTGAATATTGTTTGCTTAGTAAAATATGTTTATTTAAATCAGTTGATATTTGTTTTAATTCATTTAAGATGTTCTCACTATTTTCAATATTTAACCATGATTTATGATAAATCGAATTATCTAAAAAATCAGCAAGTTTAGTAATCTCTTCATAGGTTTTAATATCATCATCATCAAAATCCCAATCCAAAATTTTCTTTATATTTTCTATCTTCTTAGATAGTAAACGATAATTTTGAATACCTGTTTTTGCTTTGTTAACCAAAGTTTTTGATGAAGAAATAATTCTGTCTACTTTGTATCCATCTTCTTCTGTAAAGTAATCACCAATTAAACTTTTAATCATCTTATAAATGTCAATAGATTCAACATTTTTATAATCCCAGTCAATATATAATTCATATTCTTGTAATGAATAGATTAAAGATTTTAATTGAGGGAATAGTTTAGTTGCTATTTCAAAATTTTTTGGATTTCTCCAAAGTTTTGGAACTTTATTAACATCTAAGCTAATTACATCACTTATATAGTTTTTGAATCTTGCATAGTTTTCTATTTCGATAAAACCATATTTTGATTGTAACTCCTTGTTTATCTCATTTAATTGTACAAATAATTTATGAATTTGGAAAATCAAATTCGATACTTGGTTAGGATATTTTACACTATTATTAATTGGAATACTTGTAAATATTGAAGTTTTGAAACTGATTTTTTTCATTGCTTCTTCAATTTGTCTTAAGCTATAAATAATCTCTTCAAATTCAAATTTATATAATTCTTTTATATCATCACATTTAAATTCATCACTGGCAGGTTTTAAATTTATAAGTTCATTAACTACATCAATAAACCTAAAGTTTCTAATCCTTCCACCAAGAAATTTTTCATAATTATTTACTTCCTTATATAACCTTAACAAGTTATCCTTAACTAATTTTTCATCATAGACTTCTGTTTTAATTTCTTTATAATTTGAAAAACGATATTTAGGACTTTTTGTTAGATTATTAACTAAGAATTTCAAATTATTTTTTTCAAATTCTCTCTCAACAAAATCAATTGATTCTTTTTTATTAGATAGATAAAGGACCTTTTTATTATTATAAATAGCATCACTAGCAATATTTATTAAAGTTGTAGTTTTTCCAGTTCCCTTTAATCCATTAATAGCAAAACTACTTCCTGATTTTGCTCTTAATACAGCTGCTCTTTGTCGATTATTAAGTTTAGTAATTATATTAGCTTCAGATTCATCATTTACATAATATCTACTATCAAGGTTTTTTTCAAAATCATTACGTAAAGAGAATTTATCATGATTGATAACTACAGGTAATTCTTCTGTCTTTGCAAACGTAAAATATGATTCTAATCTAATTTGTCCACCATTTTTAGTAAATTGATTTAAATATCTATCAAAACTAAATATATCATCAATTTTTTCTTTATTTATATGTATTCCTTGCTCTTTTAAATAATTAACCAATATACTATTTTCAATTGGTTTTGATAACATCCTTACGTAAAAATTATAATCGTCATTATATAATAAAACAGGAATTAAAATAATAGGCGCAAAAAATTCTTGTCTATCATTTTTCTTTCCATAGTAAATTCCATATGTAAGAAATAATTGAAGTGATTCATCTTTATTGTGTATATTTAGAATATTAATAAATGGTAAATATCTTCTTGTCTTTTCATCCGTTAGTTTTGAACTACCTAATCCAACACTGTGAATAGAATAATCAACAATGTCATCAAGCAATATAATCTTATTATTTAATAGACGGCTAAGTTTTTGATCATGAACATTTCCAATTTCAATATAATGTTTGTCCACAAATATGTCCATTAAATGGGTATTTTCAATACTAAGGCGTTTTAAATGTTTTTGTTTCATAATATCACCTATATTAATTTATTATATCACTTTTATTCAAATTTATAAAGTGTAATATATAAAAAATATAAAAATAGGAAGATAATCTTCCTATTTAAAGTAATCTCTAAAGTTTCCTAATGGTACATAATTATTAGTAATATCGACTAAATCAATTTGACTATAATATGTATTTAAAATATAAATAAAGTTATATCCTTCATTGGCTAAACCATTGGCACCATATTGGCTCATACCGACACCATGACCATTTCCACCACCATAAAATGTTAATTCTCCCGCTACTTTTTCAATTGCAAAGAATCCTGATAGTAATATTGAGTCCCCTGTTGCGTTTCCTACATAATCAGAATCTGTATATTTTGCATAATATCTTCTAACAGTTGACCCAGCATCCTTTGGTCTAATTGTGAAACGAATATTGTATTGATTAACAATTCGATAGGTTCCAGTTGTTGTTACAATATCTATACTTACAACAACTCCACTCGTTCCTCTTTCAGAAACATAAATATCATTCACATTACCAATTGATTCAGGTAAGGCTTTAGACACATAATTTTCTCCTTCTTTTGTAAGAACTAATTGAGGAGTTGAAGCATAAGTCACTTTAATATTAGTATTAATTGTAGTTGTTAATTGTTCATAAGTCATTGTAACTTTCCAACGATGATATGTAGAATTTAAATCTGGTGTGTACATTTTAATTGTCTTAAAGAATTGAAGCATGCTTGCCTCACTTTGATAATCAAATTGTAATGGGTTGTTTGATGAATCTTTTGTTAGATTTTGACCAATTAAATACGGAACTGGTTCAGTCATACTATCTTTAATCCATACCTCATGGGCTGAAGCAGTTAAACCAGAAGATGAAGAGTAATAGTATGCTTGAATAGCTTCTTCCCCATTCATCATTATTTTTCCCTTTGTTTCAAGTATAGCTTGATTTGTACTTGCTTGAGGATTTGTATTATTATATACTTGACTCTTTGTACTATCATCAACTGTATATCCATATTGATCATTTGCTTTATTTAAAATATCCATATAAGCATAAGTTCTAGCAGCTACTGCTTGAGCTTTTAATGCTTCTAAATTCCAACTTGAAGGCATTTCTGAAGGAACTACTTTAGTAAGATATTTTTCTAAATCAATGTCATTTACAACTAACAATTTACCATTTACAACACTTACTTCAAGATTATCAGCATAAGTTGGTACTCTTGAGGCTCTTGTAATACTTGTAAATGAAGTTTCTTGATTATCATTTGCACTAAAAATTATTCGTTTATTAGTTGTAATAATTGTGTAGTTGTTTAGTCTTACTTGCATAAAACCTGAACTATTAATAGTAATAGTAATTCTTGAACCATTGCTCAGTTCTGTATATGATGAGTTATCAAAAGTTTTTAATACAGTATTTCCACTTAATGTAAATGTAACACGATCATGATATAAAGTACTAACATTGGCAATATCATCAATTGTTTTTCTAATTGCTACTCTAATATTACTAAATTTAGGTTCACCATCAACCAAAATTCTTGAAATTGTTTTTGTATCTTCCCCTACTTCAACATAGACATTATCCATACCAATGTATAGATCTTGAATAGTTATAGGTTTAGTTTCCCCATTAACTAATTTTAATACTTCAGTATCAACTGTATAGTTTACAGTATCAACATCTAATAACTCCATTTGATATCTTGCTTCATTAATACTTAATATCTTTGTTCTTTGATATGAATAACTATTATCAATTCCTTTTTTAGGTGGAACAACAGTTATTGTTATACTACCACTAATATCACGATTAGAAACATCATAAGCAGTAATTGTTGCTGTACCAAAATCTAAAGCTGTAAGATTACCATTTAGGTCAACTTTAATAATTGTTTCATTACTAGATAACCATACTACTTTGTATCCTTCTTCGGCTTTTAGAGTAAGTTGTTCTCTTAATCCAATTTCTGTTGGTCCATATATTTCTAATCTTTTATTAACAACTTCAATTTCAAAAGTACCATAGTTTAAAAAGTCATTTTCATCATAAGCAAAGATTACACTAGTTCCAACTGATAAAGCGTCTACTTTACCGTTACTATCTATTGCAGCAACTTCTGGATTACTACTAACCCATTTAATCGCAACTGTTGAATTTGTTTTTAAAACAGTACTTTTATTTATTTCAACATCACGGTTACCTGTAATAGTAATTATTTGGTTATTTGGTCCACTACTTTTAACAACAGTAATTAATTTTGATTTAATAATATCTGGATTTGAGACAAGTGTCGCAGAAATCATTGTTCTACCTTCACTTAACCCGAATACATAACCATCAATTACCATAGCAACTGCTTCGCTAGAACTTGACCATATCATTTCCTCTGTTTCATTTGCATCCAACTTAATTACATTTCCAATTTCTACCTTAGACACACCAGTTAAAGTGGTATCTTTATTAATTTCATTATCTATCAAACATCCAGAAAGGAATGTTAGCATTAATAAAATTAAAAATCCTGCAAATCTTTTCATAACACACTCCTGCTTTCTTTCTCTATTTTACCATTGAAAGCATTAATAATCAAGAAAACGTTTGCTTATTTAATAAGTAATTTTAAATATTGTTTATCTCATAAATCCAATTTTTTTATTATCTTTACTATTAGCAATAATAAATATCGTATTTTTTAAATATATATATCTTTTTTTCGAATCAATTATATACCCTTTATCTAAGGCTTTCTCAATAACCGATTTAAAATAAGCATTTGCAAATTCATAATTACATAGGACGACTATATTGAAGGGATGTTTATAGATATGTTCAGTAAGGATTCCCCCATTTTCATATCCTACATACCCTGAAGGTGAACCTAAGAGATTATTAATTTGACTATTATCATTATAATCATCAATATCTATTATTAGTAAAGCCTCATTGCTTACAGAAAAAATATTAAGTATATCATTTACATCTTTCTTATAGTCATTGCTATATAGCTTTAAAACATAGTTTGAACTTTCATTTTCCAAATAGTTTTTAATTTCTTTTTGATATATAGGTTTATAAATATTTAAGTTTTTTAATATTTTTTCTTTGTTTAAACCAATATGATCAAAGACTATTTTATCAATATGCTTTTTAGTAACTTGTTTTTTAAAAGAATTCTTTGCAAGGACCCCTGCTTCATCCATCACGTCAATTGCCTTATCAGGGAAGCGTCTATTAACAATTAATTCTGATAATTTAACTAAATATTTAATTACACTACTAAGGTACTTAACTCCATAATATCTTTCGTAACGAAACTTTATTTCTTCTAGGATATTTACACATTCCTCTTTACTTACCTCAGGTACAAAAATACTTACAAATCTTCTAGATAAGGCTTTATCCTTATCAATATATTTATAATATTCTTCTAATGTTGTTGCTCCGATACATTTAATTTCACTTCTTGCTAGAACTGGTTTTAAAATACTAGCTATATCAAGACTTGCTTCACTTGAGTTATTAGCGGTAATATTATGAATTTCATCAATAAATATAATTGCATTTTCATCTTTTATTTCCTCAATTACATCAATTAATTTTTCTTCTAGATCACCACGGTATCTAGTTCCTGCCATTAACATACTTACATCAAGACTATAAATAGTTATATGTGGATATTTTTCTAAAAATAGGTAGGCTAGGCCCTCTACTAAACCCGTCTTACCAACACCAGCCTCACCTATTAATAAGGGATTATTCTTTTGCTTTTTGAAAAGAATTCTTTCCATTTTTTCAAGTATTTCCTCACGGCCAATTAATAAATTTAACTTTTCTTCTTCCGCTAGTTTTGTATAATTTATTAACATTTTATTATCCTTTTGTATATATTCACTAACATGTTCTACTTCTTCACATATTATTTTTTCTGTAATTCCATATTTTTTTAAAATATCATAGGCTATATTATCTTGACACTTAACAATGGCAAGTAAATATGGTTCATCGTATGTATATTCATTTTGACTCAGTAATTTGTTAGCGTAATTTATAATTTCGTAATATTTTGCTGTGAAGAGGTTCTTTCTAAAATACAAAGAATTCTTGATTTGTATTTTAATATCCTCTTCTTTAATCATGAACTCTTTTAAGAGTAGACTAGTTAGTGAATCTTTAAGTTGCATTAGCGACAATAGCAAAAGTTCACTACCTGCGCATTCAATATTTAATTCATGTTTGTTTTTTTCGATCAAACTCATTATTTCATCGTAAATCCAGTTACTTTTCATACACTACCTCTATAACAATATATGAGTGGTTAACTTTTTTATTATAGTTTTAAAATGTCGTTTTAAGTATTATTTTTACTTTTAAATCGTTTTTCATATATGTCGTGAATAAATTTATTCCCCAAACGTAAAATACATTAAGGACGTTTTTTAATAAAAAGCCCTTTAATTGTGTTTTTTTAAAAATTGGTTTATAATTATCTATATAAATTAAAAAAAGGAGATAATATAATATGGAAATTGGATTAGTAGGATTAGGTAAAATGGGCTTTAATCTAGCCCTAAATATGCATGATAAAAAACATAAAGTTGTTTGTTTTAATAGAACACCTGATAAAACTTTAGAACTTGCTTCAATTGGTTTAAAAGGAGTTTATTCTTTGGAAGAACTTGTGATGAATCTAGCAAAGCCACGTTTTATTTGGATTATGGTTCCTTCTGGAAAATCAGTTGATGATGTAATTAATGGTTTAGTTCCATTGCTTGATAAAGGTGATACATTAATTGATGGGGGTAACTCTAATTACAAAGATACCCTTAGAAGATATAAAGAACTAACTGAATTAGGTATTAATTTTGTTGATATAGGTACAAGTGGTGGTACAAGTGGAGCAAGAAATGGTGCTTGTATGATGATTGGATGTAGTAAGGAAATCTTTCTAAAAATTGAACCTTTAGTAAAGTCAGTATGTGTTGAAGATGGATACTTACATTGTGGGGAAAATGGAAGTGGCCATTTTGTTAAGATGGTTCATAATGGCATTGAATATGGAATGCTTCAAGCTATGGCTGAGGGATTTGAAATTCTTGAAAAAAGTCAATTTAATTTAGACTATGAAAAGGTTGCAAAAGTTTGGAATAATGGTTCAGTTATTAGAGGCTGGTTAATGGAATTAATGGTTAATGCTTTTAATAAGGATCCAAATCTTGATGCAATTAAGGGTAGAGTTGATTCATCTGGTGAAGGCTTATGGACAGTTCAGGAAGCATTAGAATTAAATGTTCCTGCACCTGTTATCACATCTTCACTATTTGTAAGATATCGTTCACAACAAGATGACACATTCTCAGGAAAAGTAATTGCGGCTCTAAGGAATGAATTTGGTGGTCATGCTGTTACAAAAAAATAGGTGAATAATATGAGTTATACAATTGTTATATTTGGTGCAAATGGTGATCTATCAAAACGCAAATTAATACCGGCTCTATATAATCTTTCTATAAGTAATTCCCTAGATGAAGATATTAGAATTGTTGGAGTGGGTAGAAGAGATTATACCATCGATGAGTATCATAGTGAAGTATATGAATCACTTAATGAATACTCAAGAAATCTTATGGAAATGCCAAATTGGGAAAATTTTAAGTATAAAATACATTATTATAAAATGGATTTTAAAAACAAAGATGAGTACATAGGTTTAGATAAATATCTTAACACATTTAGTGATAATAAAATAAATGAAAAAAGAGTCTACTATTTAGCAGTAGCCCCTGAATATTTTGGGTTAATTGTTGATGAACTAAGAATTCATAAAATGAATAGTTATAATAATTCATGGCCAAAATTAGTTATTGAAAAACCTTTTGGAAGTGATCTTGCAACATCAAAAATTTTAAATAGTAAAATCCTTACGGCTTTTGATGAAGAAAGAATTTACAGAATTGATCATTATCTTGCAAAGGAAATGTTTCAAAACATTATGGTTCTTCGTTTTGGAAATACTATTTTTGAACCCATTTGGAACAATAAGTTTATAAAAGAAATTCAAATTACTTCCTCTGAATCAATCGGAATTGGTTTGCGTGGTGAATTTTATGAAACATCAGGGGCCATAAGAGATATGGTTCAAAGTCATTTATTGCAACTACTGACATTAATTACAATGGATAAACCAAAATCATTAAATGCAAAAGATATAAAAGATGAAAAAGTAAAAGTTTTAAAATCCTTAAAAAAATATGAAGTTAATGAAGTTAATGATTATGTTGTTAGAGGACAATATGATAATTATCGAACTGAGCAAAAAGTAAGTAGTGAATCAAATACAGAAACATATGTCGCTATTAAAACATATATTAATAACTCAAGATGGAATAATGTTCCCATTTATATTAGAACAGGTAAAAAGTTAAAAGATAAATTAACTCAAATTGTCATTGAATTTAAACCAACTCTTGATAATTTATATGGAAACTTGGAGCAACCAAATTATTTAGTTATTAATATACAACCTAATGAAGATATTAGTATTCACTTTAATACAAAACTTCCTGGATTAATTCAAAACATAAATTCTGTTAATATGACTTATTGTCAGAACTGTCAGATACCAAATAATCATCCGGAAGCTTATGAGATCCTATTTTTTGATATAATTAAAGGTGATTCCAATCTATTTACTAGATGGGATGAAGTTGAAAATTCATGGGAGTTTATTGATTCAATAATAAATGGATGGAATAATACTAAGCCAAAATTTCCTAATTATAAATCGGGATCTTGGGGACCAGATGATAGTTCTATTCTACTAGAAAAAGATAAAACAGAATGGAAAAATTTTGAAAACTAAAAGAGCTTATGCTCTTTTTTTTATAAATTAAAAAAACCACTTATTGTGGTTTTTCAGTAGTCAATTTTAAATTAATTAATTTTCCAAAGATATCAATTAGGGGGCCAAACAATATTATTGTCATTATTGAACCAACCCCAAATGTACCACCTAAGATTGCACCAATAGAAAACATGGCAATGTCTGCAGCAATCTTTACATAAGCAAAACGCAAATTAAATTTATCTTTAATAGTTAATATAATTCCTTCATATGGTGAATAACCAACATTAGCAAATATATAAATTGCCACTCCTAAACTTGATATAACAATACCTGTAATGGTAACAATAAACTTAAAAAGAAAGGTATCTGGTGTAACTAAGAAAGGAATTTTTAAATATAAAGTAACTAAAGGCCCCATTAAAAGTGATATAACAAAGGTTCCTATATTAACCATTCTTTTGTTCATAAAAAATAAAACTATAATTAAAAAAGAATTTAATATTAAAATACCTGTACCCAATTTACTAATATCAAGTCCAATCAAATGTGTAAACCCTTCTTGTAATACCAGAATTGAGTCGCCACCAATATCGGATTTAACGAGTAGTGTTGCTCCAAATGCTATAATAAAAACACCAATCACCAGCACTACAACACGCTCAAAATAATTTATTTGCTTCTTCATGAACTCACCTGACCTCTACTATTATATCAAATAATAAGTAAATTAGCAAACTATTTATCTCCATTAACAAACTCAACTTCTAGTAAGTTGAGTTTATTAATTCTTTTAATTTTATTTCATCACTAAAACTAAAAAAACTAATATTAAATGCATATATTAATTCAGTAATTTCAATAAATAAAATAAAAGAAATAAATTCATCATTACTAATAAGTGAAGTTTCTATATCTTTAGCAATACCAATTCCAATATCAAGACAGTAAATAAAGATTAATGCGAAAAGAAATAATTTGTATATAGTTTTATAGTCTTCTCTTGTAATAATCTTGGAAACACGCTTAATAATTAGAAAGGATAATAATGCATAAATTAATACGTATAAATATACGATTTCGATAAATGGTCTATACATATTTATAACTACAATAAAAATTATTGTTAGAATAAATAAGTATAAATTATGAAGATATTTAAAATTTACATTAATAAAAAAATAGAAAAATGAGCTTACCATTATTATTAAAAGCAAATTAATATTATTAATTTTAAAAATATTATTATAACTTACAAATATAAAAAATAATAATGATGGTATAGTTACTAATAATATATTTCCACCTTTTTTTTGATTTATGCACCATATTATATTACTTAATGCTAAGAGAATACTAATTACTATATAAAAGTTTAATTTTAAAATAGTGGTCAGCAAATAATAAATTAATATATTAGAAATTGTTAGTACAAGAAATTTTTTTAATTTATCTTTAAATAATTTATTAATATTATTTTTAAATAAAAATAAATAAAATAAAAAGATTGCTATTATTACAAAGCAATCAAAAATAAATATATGACTAATGTTTCGATTTAGCAGAAAAAATAGCACATAATTTGTTGCAGCAAGTAATATTCCAATTAAGTATAATGTAGTATTATGTTTGTAGTTTTGCGTTTTCTGAATCTCATTAATTAAGTGTTTGGATTTTCTAATAACTATTTTATAACTCAAGAAATGTGAGTAACCTACATTAATTAATTCATAAAAATAATCAATGGAAGAATTAATAATTTTTTGTAAATAATTTTCATCGTTCATTTTAGATTTTTTACTAATTCTTCTTATATGATGTACTATTTTATCTTTCATCTTATTCTCCTAAACTAGTAATTGTTATAATTTAATGTTGGGTAGGGACTAGCTCTTTTGAATAATCTTTCTCGCTTTTAATTCTTTAAATACTAGATCGACAATTTTTGAATCGCTATATGCTGGGAAGCTCTTTTGAGCAATCAAAAATTTATTGAAGATACTCTTCTTATTTCTACTTAATAATTCTTCAAATAAAATAACAAGATCATCATAACCATAGAAGAAATTTTTGTTTTCTCTTTCTTTATGAAGAAAACTTGCAAGTTTTTTAAGTTCTTCTTCTTTACCTAATTTATAATAACAATAAATTATCATTAAAGAGTTTTCACCTTTGACTTGCCTTGTTGATTCAAGATTGGTAAATTTTTCAATGGCAAGTTCATAATTTTTTTCTGTTACATAACAGTTGGCAAGTGTTAAATCAGCTAGATATCTTGTTCTTGGGTTATCATTGACAACCATATGCAAGTATATCTTATTAATAATTTCTTTGCTCTTTACTGTGTTGTCTAAACGTTCAAAACAAATGGCAATGTTTAAATTGCATAACAATGCTCTACTATAGTTTAAATCAGCTTCTAATTTTTCTAATGCTTCAATTGAATAAAAAATAGAATTAGCATAATCATTTACAAAATAATGATTTAATGCCATTTGATATAAAACTAGCGGGATGTGACGTGGAAATTTTTTTGATTCTGTATATACTTTATCATAATACTTAATTGCATTTTCTGACTGATGATTTAATGAATAAAAGTAATACGTATATTGATCTAATAAAAATTGAAAAATATCAGTTAGATCTTCTCTAAATAATTCTAATTGTTCAAGAGATTCAGATATTGCGTCAATTTCAACTCGCTTTGGTGAACTTATATAATAAATAACCCTAGCAAAGTGATAGATTGATAATAAGATACTATTTTCCATCATGCTTTTCTTTGATTCTATTTTTTGATAATATTCTTTCATTTTATCAAGTTGATTAAAATACAAATATGTATAAAATTGATTGAAATAATCATTTATTTCATTTATTAAATTCATATCATAATCAATTGGAATATTAAAATAAAAAGCAAGTTTATTTAAAAGTTCAGAGTGACCGACAAAATCGGTCACTTCTGCTCTTCTAAATGTTGCATGAGAGATAAGGTTATCTTTTTGCATCTGTTTTTTACTTATTTTACTTTTTTTCCTAGAGTAATTAACAATTGCTATTAAATATTTATTACTCTTAAAGTAGTTTTGTATTTCGAAATCGAAAAAGATCATGGTTCCTCCCTACTCCCTTATTAATACAACCTAATTACATTCCTTCAGTTGATCCTGGAATTCCATTAATATATGAAATTGGACGATCATCAGGTCCTGGTCCACCATCGCCAGGTCCTTGAGTTAATTTAGGTGCAAAACTAAGCATAGCAACTAATATAAGACATAAAACAACTTTGATTAATTTTTTCATACTATCCCCCTTATTAAAAACACCAATTTTCGGTATTTCTAGTTTAATTATATCAAAATTGTATTTTATTGTCAATACTCATTTTATTGAGATTTTTAATTATTTTATTTATTATTAATGTATTTTTAGTATTAAATTATCAATATTTTGATATTTATAGAAAAAATTGTATAAACGTGTCGAATAATAGGGAAAAAATAAGTAAATAAAAAAACAAATGATATAAATCATCTGTTTTCAAATTTTAGAAATTCATCTTCACGTCTTGACGTTTTGCTGCTTCTGCTTCAAAGAATGGCTTTTTAGTCATATTGATGTTTCTAGCAACAATGCTATAAGGTATTTTTACAATCATTTCATTAATAATTCTTACATTTGAATTATATAAACGACGTGATGCTTGAAGATGTTCTTCAGTATCCATAATTGCCTTTTGTAAATTATTAAACATTGTGTTTGCTTTTAAGTCTGGGTAATTTTCAACAACAACATTTAATCCATTTGCTACTTTTGTTAATTGATTAGCAAATTCTTGTTTATCTTCTAAAGTAGCATTTGATGGAATTCCATTACGCCATTTAATTACTTTTTCTAATGTTTCACTTTCATGCTTTGCATAACCTTTTGTTGTATCAAGAAGTTTTGTTAGAGCATCAAATCTTTTTGTAAGAGCGACATCAATTCCACTCATAGCCTCATCAACTTTAACTTCAAGTTGACGGAATTTGTTAACTGCACCAATGTACCATAAAACAATAAGTAGTAACACTGCACCAACAATGATTAATGTTACTTCTAAAGTACTAAGTAAAAATAGATTCATATTATTCCTCCTAATCAACAAATATTTTTCTATTTAATTTTAGATCATTAATTATTTTTTTAATAACTGCTAAATCTCTATTTAAATTATTAATTACTGTTTGATCAACCCTTTTAAACAATGATAGTTCAAATGTATTAATACCATTGTTAATTAAAACAATAAGTCTATTACCAGTAAATGTTAGTCCAATAGATCCTGGATTTTGTTTTTCCAGTTGTAATATTGATTCCATTAAATGTGGTGTCAACACATAGAATGCATCATGTTCGTTTTTTGTATAAATATTAAACTTTTTATTAAACTCAACCGACTCCAATTCAATTTTCTTATAACTAGAAAACCATGTCATTAGAGATCCTTCAGTAACTAATATTTTACTTTTAAAATCTTTTGGAAAATCAAAAGAGAAATATCTTCCTAAAAAGTATGTTACGTAATATACTTGCGTACCATTCTTTGTTCTTCTTACATGACGTTCTTCTAACTTAACATCTGAGGTCATAAAATTAACTCCATCAAATGTTCCGGTAATTAAATCCTCTGTATGATAACGATCAGCTTTCTTAACTAAATCCGAACTATAAACATCATTCACATTTACCCCTTTATTTGGAAAATATGAAGAATTTTCAAAAGTTTCTTGAATTAGTTCTTTTAAATATTTGTTTTTAAAATCCTTAGAAATAGAAGAGAAATTTCCATATCCTGATATTAGTAAAATTCCTCCAATTACTAGTACAATAAATCCAATAAATTGGTTTTCATAAAGCCCAAAGGTAAGAAGTGCTCCCACCACAGCAATTATATAACCAAATACAACAATTTTAACGCAACTTTTACGTTTATTTTCTAACGACATAAAATCCAATATTAAATTCCTCCATTCAAAATCATTATTGAAATGACAAAATTTAATAATAATATAGACATGCAAATAATTATCACTGCACTACCCTTAATCACAAAGCTATTATCTTCAATATAAATATTATAATTTTGTTGTAAATATTTTGATATTTTATCTTTATAAATATCTCTAATTAAAAACATTACATAAAATATTAATGTTGCACTTGCTAGAGCAATACCAATATTGCTTTGAGAAATGGATTCACTACTATTTATCTTATACAACAATTCTGTAGATAACATAAATAGAAATATTGAGAAAAATAAAATGTTTCTAATCATTTTATGGATCGTATATGTGATATTATCTCCATCGCCTTCATTCTTAATAATTTTAACTTTTTTACTAACATAATATATAACAAAAGTGAAATAAGATATGATTAAAAAATAAAAAATAAATATATTTGTCATAACATCGCCTCATATACATTCTATCATATTCATTACTTTTTTTCAATGTATTATTCTTTTTTTTATTTGACATTAATCTATAAGCAGGTATAATAATTTGAAGGTGATATAATGGATACAAGTGAAAAATTAAAAACGATGCCCGTAGGCAAACTAATAGTAGCAATGAGTGTACCAGCAATGTTTTCAATGCTGATACAATCTTTATATAATATTGTTGATTCAATGTATGTTTCTAAAATAAGTCCAACAGCTTTTAATGCTGTAAGTTTAGCCTATCCAATCCAACTACTAATTCTTGCTTTCTCAATTGGTATTGGTGTTGGTACAAGTTCTTTAATATCTAGGAAACTTGGAGAACAAAAGAAAGATGAAGCAAATAACGTTGCAAAAATGGGTATTATTATTGCAATAGTAGTTAGTCTAATGTTTTTTGTTTTATCTTTTATAGTTTCAAAACCGTTTTTTAAATTGATGACTAATGACTCAGAAGTTATTAACATTGGTAGTGGTTATATGTTTATTGTAATGGCATTTAGTGCCTTCTCCATTATTGAACTAACTTCATCAAGAATATTACAAGGAATTGGTAATATGATTGTTCCGATGATTTGCCAACTTGTTGGAGCAATTACCAATATTATATTAGACCCAATATTTATTTTCAACTTAAATCTTGGAGTTAATGGTGCTGCTATTGCAACAATAATTGGACAAGCACTAGCAATGTCATTATCAATCTCAGTATTTATTTTTAGAAAACAAGTTGTTAACATTAATCCAATTGGTGTTAAATTTAACAAGACTCATTTTAATCAAATATTGAATGTTGGTTTACCAGTAACCATAATGAATAGTATTTCTTCATTAACTACTGCTACTTTAAATACTCTTCTATCAACATCTTTTCCAACTGAAGAACTTGGTAAAGCAGCGGTTAATGTATTATCTGTATACTTTAAACTCCAATCTTTTGTATTTATGCCTATATTTGGTATGAATCAAGGGGGAATGCCAATTCTTTCTTATAATTATGGAGCAAATATTAAAGATAGATTTAAAAAGGCTTTATCAATAATGTTATTTACAGGCTTTACCATTATGATTATTGGATTTATTGCTTTCCAATTTGCAACAAATTTATTATTAGATATTTTTGAACCAGATACAAATATGATTACCATTGGATTAAAAGCTTTACCAATTATAAGTTTTAGCTTTATCCCAGCAGTATTTTCAATTATTTTTGCAACAAGTTTTCAAGCAATCGGACATGGGTTTAAGTCATTGTTTATGAGTCTATTTAGACAAGTAATTATCCTTATTCCATCGGCTATAATTCTTTCGAAAATTAGTCCAAATGATATTTGGTATGCTTATGCAACAGCTGAAACGTTGACTGCATTAATTTTTGTTCCTATTGCCATTTTTTCAATCAAAAAAGCTTTTAATATTAAAGAAATTGAAAAAAAATTAATTTTAAATAATTAATTTTTTTTTATTTCTTGTGATATAATAGTATAGTTAGAAGGTGAATACGATGAGACAAAAAGCCATATTAGTAGGGGTTAACACTACAACCAAAGAATTACATAATTATGAAATGACAGAAATGAAGGAACTCTGTTATGCATGTGAGATTGATATTATAGAAACAGTTTCACAAGCAGCAAATACAACAAATATTAATACCTATGTCCGAAAAGGCAAACTGGATGAAATTAAAGTTTTAATAGAAACTTTACAACCAGATTTAGTTGTTTGTAATGATCAATTATCAGCAACACAAATAAACAATATGCAAGAAGTTCTAGAAGTTAATATATATGATAGAACATATATTATACTAGAAATATTTAAAAGAAGGGCAACAACTAAAGAGGCCATTCTTCAAGTTGATATTGCATCTCTTAGATATATGTTACCAAGACTTATTGGTCTACGTGAAGGATTATCTCGTCAAAGAGGTGCTGCTGGTGGCGCTCATGGTCGTGGAGCCGGTGAAACGCAACTTGAAATTGATAGAAGAAATATAAATGACCGAATTGCCTTTTTAAAAGGTCAATTAGATGAATTAACAAAAGAAAGAGCCCTACAAAGACAAAAACGTAAAAACAATAATGTTCCAGTTGTCTGTCTTGCAGGTTATACTAATAGTGGTAAGTCTTCTACATTAAATGCCTTCTTAGATTCTTCGACTGCATTAAAAAAGAAAGTATTAGAAAAGGATATGCTATTTGCTACCCTTGAAACTTCTTCACGATTGATTAAACTTGAAAACAATCATGAATTTATATTAACTGATACAGTTGGTTTTGTAAGCAAACTTCCAACTCAACTTGTTGAGGCTTTTAAATCAACACTAGAAGAAATTACTGAAGCTGATTTAATCATTCATGTAGTTGATTCCTCAAATCCTAATTATCAAGTACAAATTGAAACAACTAATAAGGTTCTTGAGGAAATTGGGGTAAAAGATATTCCAATGATTTATGCTTTTAACAAAATTGATTTAGTTGAAGGATATTTCTATATTCCACCACAATTTACTGATGCTATTAGGTTTAGTGCTATTAATAATCATAATATTGACTCATTAACAAAAATGATTGAAGACATTTTATTTAAGGATGAAAAAGATGTTGAGTTAAGTTTACCATATGATAAAATTAGTATATTAAGCACTTTACAAAATGATTCTATTGTTTATAATATCGAATATTTAGAGACAGAAATTTATGTAAAGGCAAGACTTAGCCAAAAATATCAAAATTTATTAAAGGAATATATAAAGTAAAAAATATACCCGTTTGGGTATATTTTTTTACTCAATTTCTAGATTAGTAACTTTTTTTGCAAGTTCAATTATTTCTTGAAATTTCTCTTTAGCGTCCCTATAACCTAGATCATATAAATCTTTAAGTTTTGTAATATCTTTTTCAAAACGATCAATTACTAAAGGTTCACTTGGTCTTATTACAATTGCCTTCTTCTCATTTTCTAGTTTTTCTATTAGTTCCATACTCTCATTATATATTTCATGTCTTGTACTCATGACATTAGAAAAATCTTTATGCTTATAAAATGTTCTTGCAATCATCCTATTTGACAAGGATTTATTTTTGCGATATCCTGCATTTCTTGTAAGTACAAGCACTTGAAAGTCATATCCCTCTTCAATTGATCTTTTAATTGGTACAGGGTCGGATACACCACCATCATATAAACAGTATCCATCAATAACTACAGGTTTTGATACAAAGGGAAGTGAACTAGATGCTATAACATAATCAAGTTTTTCCTTTACATCATCCACTTTAAAATATAGTGGCTTACCAGTATTAAGGTCAGTACAAACAACAGTCATGTTAATACCACTATTTTTAAATGTTTCATAATCAAAAGGCAATAATTCATCAGGAATTGTTCTAAAGATAAAGTCAATGCCAAATGCTGATCCTGTTTTTATATAACTACTAATACTTAAGTAACGTTTATCACTTGCATAATCAGTCATCATTTGCAATGTTCTTTTCGGTTGATTTGATAAGTAGCTTGTTGCAGTACATGCGCCTGCAGAGACAGCACAAATATCCTTAAATTTTATTTTATTATCAAGAAAAAAATCCAATACTCCCGCGGTATAGATACCACGCATTCCTCCACCCTCTAAAATTAATTCAACCTTCAAATAAATCACCTACATTTTAATTTCAAAATTTTTACTAACTAACATGTTAAGTATGATTTTTTTATCATTATCTTCCATATCACAATTCATTATATCATACTTGCTAACTTTTGAAAGTGTATCAAGAAATGGTGTTTTTTCAAAAACAACAACATTATAACAAAATACTTCTTGATATTTTTTACCTTGAATATCGGCTTGACCAACTAAATTAACAGAATAAGTTTTTAATCCTGTTTCTTCAATAAATTTAGTAATCATTTCATCATGAAAATAAACACCTTTATCAAACTTAATCTTTAAACCTTTATATTTTGTTTTTGGAATTTCATTTTTAAATTTTGATTTTATAATATCTCTATCAAGATATAAATCATTATCAAAAGAAATTAAAACATATAAGTATTTATGGACTTTAGTATCTATTCTATTTTTATAATTACCTATTTTATGATGATATTTTTTTGATGAGGTAAAGAAATAAATTGTATATATAGACATTTGTAATATATTCATTATTGGAAATATAAAATACTCAAAATCCATATATTTTCCCATTTTTAAATCATACAAAAATCCAATTAATGTTGCAATAAAAATTATAACTCCAGTAATAATAAACGCAAGTCCTTTTACTTTATAATTTGATGTTGATACAGCATTATTTAAAATAAAATATATTAAACCTACAACTAAAAAAGATGATAAAACTACTCTTAATATATTTTCCATGTTTCTAACCTATTATATCTTGTATCATGTCATCAATTTGATTTTTATAAAGGTATAGATAAGATTCTAGTAATCCTATATCACCAACCACAATAAATTTCTGTGTGTAATAATATGTTTTATCCGTTATATCGGATGCTGTTATTCTAATCATTCCAGTGTTTGTTTCAACGCTAGGAATTTCGAAATCATAATTTACTTTTCCATTTTCAATAGGGACTGTTACATCGTAACGATATCTATCTAAATAAGTTGCATATTCAATAGTTATTGTCACTTCATCATTATCAGCATCACTAACTTCAAATTGCAAGTTAAACTTTTCATTAAATTTCAATAGTGTTAATTTTGTCATTGAAGTAATTTTAATAACTGGAGCACTTGGAACATAATTATTGTTATTTTTTAAAAAAACTTCATTATTACTAATTGATCCATCGTATAGTACTGCTTTTATTTTATATTCATATTTCTTATCGTTTTCAACACTATCTTTATACTGTAATGTATCAGCATTATTTTTTAATATTTTTATTATATTAAAATCACTTTGTCCTTCATCCTTACGATATATAGCGTATCCATAAGCTTGTGGTGTAGTAGTAAAACTAATTTCATTACTTTGATTTTTTCTTACTAAATTTGGATTAATTGCTTTTGTTTCGGTTTTTTCTCCCGTAAGTCCAAATGGTAATAATGGCGTAATAGTCCAAATCTTTTTAATATTCTCAACACCATTACGCATATTTGTAGATATAGGGGAAATTAAATCCTTATATGAGAATATAACAATACCTTGAACATTTTTATATTGTTGATTAAATTTTAATTGATTAGCATATTCATTAGCGGTTAAATAAGAATAATTTCTATATTGGTATACACCAAGACCCATATATAATTTTACTGACGTACCTTCTACTTGTCTGCTCCACCAATCAGTAATTTCTTCATGCATTCTACCTAATTCAAAATAGTTTTGAGGAAGAATGTAATCTAACCATTCTTCTTTAACCCATTTCCTTGTATCAGCATATAAATTATGATATGAACTATAACCCCAACATGAATAACCTTCCATTCCACCTTCCATTCCATATCCGGTAGGAGGAGGTAGACATTCTGTATTACTTGGGGCCCAACCAGCTGCTGGAGAAATACCAAATTGAATGTTTTTGTTGTTTACTTCATTAAAATCTTCAATTAAATTGTGTACTCCCTCAACTAGTAAATCAACTTGTTTACGGCGCCAATCTTTATGACTATATTGAACATAACTTGTAGCTCCGGAATCAGCCATATATAATTCTTTATCAGCATTTAGATTTACATCAGTATAAAAATAATCATCAAAATGAATAGCATCAACATCATACTTCACAATTATTTCTTCAATTGTATCATAAATATGTTGACGTACTTCTTGTTTCCCAGGATTTAATAATATTCTATTTCCTCCTTGTATAAGAAGTTCCGGATGCTTTTTTGCGAAGTTATCTGAACTCATCTTTGCAAGTGCAGTAGAGAGCTGTGTTTGATATTCAGCATCTGTTAGGGTTTCACTAGAAAAAACATCAAGACTCGCACGATATGGATTAAGCCATGCATGGAATTCCATACCACGTTTATGAGTTTCCTCAATTAACCAAGGTAGTGGATCCCAACCTGGATCTTTTCCTTGTTGTCCAGTTAGAAATTCACTCCAAGGATTAATTTCCGATTTATAAAATGCATCATTAGTTGGTCTTACTTGAAAAAAGACTGCATTCATATTAAATTTTTCAAAATTATTAAGAATTTTTGTGTATTGTTGTTGATAATTTTCAATTGACGTTTGTTGGCCAATATCTATATTAGAAACTGTTGATACCCAAGCACCTCTTAATTCAACATATGGTTGTTCATATTCCATTGGTACTGACCATGAGGATACATTTATTAAAAAGGTTAACATAATTACCAGTATAAAAATCAAAGCTTTATTTAAATATCTCATAATTCCTCCTATTTATATTTATTATACCATAAATTAGATTTATTTAAAACACTAAATAAAAAACTCATAGCATTTAGCTATAAGTTATATGTTTCATTTATTAAAAATTACATTTCCTCGGTTAATAGTTGCGTAAACATTGAAGTCTTCATCAATAACGGCAAGGTCGGCATCTTTTCCTACTGCAATACTTCCTTTTATATCATATATACCTAAGTTAATTGCGGGGTTTTTAGTTGCTAAATCGACAGTTTCTTCAACTGTTAATTTCATAACATTTTTTAAATTATGTAATCCAACATTCATGTATAATGTTGATCCAGCTAATGTTCCATCATGTAGACGAGCTTCACCATTCTTAACAAATACTTCTTGACCACCTAAATGATACATTCCTTCAGGTAAATGTTTTGATTCTATACCATCAGTAATAGCAATAACTTGATCTTTACCTTTACATTTAAATAATAACTTAATTGCATTTCCTGAAACATGGATTAAGTCTGGAATTAATTCGGCATATACATTGTCTGCTAATAGAACTGCTCCAAGTGTACCAACTTCACGGTGATGGATTCCTCTCATCGCATTGTAAGTATGGGTTGCACTAGTAATTCCCATTTCAAACCCTTCAAATGCTTCTTCACTTGTTGCATTAGTATGACCAATACTTGCAACTACATTAGTTTCCTTTAAGTATTTTACAAGTTCTTTACCATTTTCTTCATATGCTAAGGTTACTTGTTTAATATTATGTCCACTTACTTCTTGATAATACTTAAATGTTTCAACATCACAAGGTACGATACATTCTTCAACTTGGGCACCTTTGAATTTCGTACAAATGAATGGTCCTTCTAAATGTATACCAATTGCTTGGGCACCTTCTGTTTTATCTGCTTCAATATAGTTTTTAATATTTGCTAGAGCAGCTGTAATTTTTTCTTTAGTTTGAGTCATTGTTGTAACTAAGAAAGATGATACACCTTCTTGAGCAATTGTCTTTGCAATGTTTAAGATATCTTCTTCAGTATCATACATACCATCAGAATGATTTGCTCCATGGATATGTTTATCAATAAATCCAGGTACAACAATTAGTTTTTCATCTAGTGTTGGTAGACTGCTATCTACTTCATCAGTGATTTCAGCAATCTTTCCATTTTTAATTTTAATTGTCTTTTTGACAATTCCTAAACCTTCCACATAAATATTAGATTGATTATATCCCTTTATCATTTTATATCTCCTCGTATCCTATATAATAATTATACCACAAATTTAAATAAATTTATAGTTTAATACTTCAGATACATTGATTAAATCTGTTGAGTCTGTTTCAATGTTTTTAATTTCAACAAGACCTTCAGAGATTTTTTTACCAACAACTAAACGATATTTACAACCTATTAAATCAGCATCATTAAATTTAACACCAGCAGTTTCACTACGATCATCAAGTAAAACTTCATAACCAGAGTTCATTAAACCTTCATATAACTTAACTGCTTCATTATAACCCAATGTATCTGGTTTATCTAATGGTAAAACATGAATTGCAAATGGAGATACTTCTTTTGGCCAAGTAACTTTTAAATCAACATTGTGTTGTTCAAGAATAGCCATAAGTAATCTACTAATACCAATACCGTAGCACCCCATTACTACAGGTTTCTTTTGTCCATCAATATCAACAAAATTTAGTTTCATTGGTTGAGAGTATTTAGTTCCAAGTTTAAAAATATGTCCAACTTCAATACCCTTTGCATGTTTGATTGTTCCTTTACCATCAGGAGAAGGATCACCAACATTTAAGTTGCAAAGTTCAACATTGTTTGCAAAATCACTTGAATCACTATAAGCAATTAAGTCTTCGCCAATATCACAAAGTACCATAAATTCTTCACTTGATGAACCACCAATTTGACCACTAGCAGCACCAACTATACGATATTTTAATCCTAAACGATCAAGAATGTTAATATATGCATTTCTAACTTTGGCGTACCAAACATCTAAATCTTCTTCATTTACATGGAAAGTATATAAGTCCTTCATGATAAATTCACGACCACGCATTAAACCAAATCTTGGTCTAAATTCATCTCTAAATTTAGTTTGAATTTGATATAAGGCAACTGGTAATTTTTTATAGCTATTTAGATGGTCACGTGTGATTGCTGTTATTACTTCTTCATGAGTAGGCCCCAAAGCAAATTCACGTTCATGACGATCTGTCAATCTCATTAATTCTTTTCCATAAACTTCCCAACGTCCAGATTCAATCCATAAATCTTTAGGTTGTAATGCTGGCATTAGAAGTTCACTACATCCAATTTTATCTAGTTCTTCTCTAACTATTTTTTCAATCTTCTTAATTACACGATATGCAAGTGGAAGATATGAATATATTCCTGCTGCATGTTGTTTTACATATCCACCTTTAAGTAATATCTTATGACTTGCTATTTCAGCATCTTTAGGCATCTCTCTTAAAGTTGGAACAAATAATAAACTTTGTTTCAAATTATTTCACTCCGATCATTCTCAATATATCATTATAAAACGCAAAAATCATAAAAGCAAATAGTATAAACATTGTTACTGTAATTAGTATTGTTTCTACTTTTGGGTTTGGTTTTTTCTTAGTAATAGCTTCATATCCTATAAATACTAATCTTCCACCATCAAGTGCTGGAATAGGTAATAAGTTTAATAAACCTACATTGACACTTAATAAACCAATTAAATTTAATAATCCAACAAATCCAATGTTTATAGCCACACTTTTTGATAATTGATAAATTCCTAGGAAACTAGATAAATCATCAACACCCACTTCATTATTATTCTTTGAAAGTAATAATTTAAATGTTTTAAATACTAATCCAGCTGATGAAAAAGTTTGGCTAAATGAATAACTAACGCTCTTTGGTAAACTGAATTTGTATTCTTGCGATACACCAATTGCAAGTTTTGCAATCGGTACAATATCACCAGATAAAGACTTTTGTGAGTCCATTACATTTTTAGAATATGGCTTAACAGTAATTTCTTTAATATCACCTTTACGTAATATTTCTAAATTTACTTCATCACCATTTAGATTATTTGCAAATGTTGTGTACACTTCTTTCCATGAAGATACCATAACACCATTAACTCTAATAATTTCATCACCTTCAACAAGACCAGCAACACTGGCTTTTCCTGATGCAGATAATATAAATACACCATCTTTTTTAAAGTCACTAAATATGCCCGCTGAATAGATAGCAATCTGTGGATTTACTAGTGTCTCAAATTGTTTTCCATCACGTAAATACGTAACAGAGATTTTTCCATTATAATTTCCATTTGTATATTTAGACATGAAGTTTGATACATCACTCCATTTTTCTATTTCTACAAATAAATCACCATTTTTTAAAGAAATTATTTGATCATTTTCCCTTAAACCCGCATGGTATGAAGGTGTATCCTCAGTTACCACACCTAAAGTTTTAGTATTAGGATCAGGAAATCCAGTAATTAAACCAGCAATAAAGAATACAACTATTGCTAATAGAAAGTTCATTAATGGTCCACCAAAAATTACTAAAGCTCTATCTCTTTTTCTTTTTGAACCAATTGTTCTATTATATGGAGCAATTTGATATTCAGTCTTAGCAAGTACAAACATAGCTTGTGGGTCAACTGCATATTTAATTTCCTCTCCATTAGATTCTAATACCATGAATAAATCACCAGTATTTTTTTCATCAAATAATTCATAGCTAATTAATTTATATTCTTTTTTATCATTAAAAACAGTATTCTTTGGGTCGACATATATTTTTTTAATGACGTCATTTTCCATATCTACTCGAATTGTTTGTAAATTAGCGAGTGGATTATTTTCAACTTCTTCACCTGCTATTGCACAAAATCCACCAATAGGTAGAGCTCTAATTGAATATAGAGTTTCTCCTTTTTTCTTTTTATAAACAAGTGGACCCATACCAAAAGCAAATTCGCGACACAAAATATTTACTCTTCTAGCAAATATAAAATGTCCAAACTCATGAATAACGACAATTAATCCCAATACAAATAGAAACGCAATAATTCCTATTAAAGCATCCATAAATTCATTCCTTTCTATGAATCATACTTTCGTATAATCTTTTCTCTCACAATTTTATCTGTTTTTATTATATCATCAATTGATGGATTTTGAATATTAATAACTTCACCAACTGCATTAAATATAATAGTTTCGATTTCAAGAAATTCTATTTTCCCTCTTATAAATAAATCAACTGCGACTTCATTACTTGCATTATATACTGTAGGTAATAAGCCCCCAACTTTTCCAACATGGTAAGCAAGTCTAATTAAAGGAAATCTATCAAAATTCATTTCTTCAAATGTAAGACTTTTTACTTTTAATAGATTTAAAGTTTCAAAATTATTTATATCTAATTTTCTAGGGTATGTTAGAGCATATTGAATTGGTATTTTCATATCAGGAACAGATAATTGAGCGATAACAGTCTTATCTTTATATTCGACCATTGAATGAATAATACTTTCTTTATGAATAATTGTTTCTATTTTATCATAATCAATATCAAACAAATAATGTGCTTCAATTACTTCTAAACCTTTATTAACCATTGTTGCTGAATCAATGGTAATTTTTTTACCCATTGACCAGTTAGGATGTTTTAGAGTTTCTTCAACACTTACATTAATTAGTTGTTCTCTAGTTCTATTTCTAAATGTTCCCCCACTTGCTGTAATAATGATTTTATTTATATCATCTTTATTATAGCCTTGTAGAGATTGTAGAATAGCACTATGTTCACTGTCAATTGGGAATAACTTAACATTATTATCTTTTGCTAGTTTAGTAACAATTTCTCCACCGACAACCAAAGTTTCTTTATTAGCTAGTAAAATATTTCTACCTTTTTTAATAGCTTCAATTGTTGGGATTAAACCAGCAACACCAACTACAGCGTTTATTAAAAATCCTTCTTCATCTGAATAAGTTGCTGCATCAACTAAACCTTTGTCTCCATAACCAAACTTTATATTTGGATACATATTTATAAGATTAATCATATCTAATTGATTAATACAACTTACAAATTCAGGATTAAATTCATTAATTATTTCAATTGCTCTTTTAATATTTTTACCAACACTAATCGATTTTACTCTATAATTATTTCCTTTTATTACTTCTAGAACTTGTGTTCCAATTGAACCTGTCGCTCCAAGTAAATATATATTCATACTTATGCCCCTAATATAACTAATTGAACAAATTGAACAAATACATAATATACAGCACCAGCAAAAATCAATGAATCAAAGCGGTCAAGTACTCCCCCATGTCCCGGGAAGATATTACCAAAGTCTTTAATTTCATAACTTCTTTTTAACTTTGATGCAACTAGATCTCCAATTTGTACACTTGCTGAAAGTAATAGTGAAATTACAAATACTACAGCAATTACATTTAGTTTTTTAAATAAAGAAACATCATTTGCAAAAGTAATAATTTGGAATAAAAAGGCACATAAAACACCTATTATTGATCCACATATTAAACCAGCAATAGCACCCTCAACTGATTTTTTTGGGCTAATCTCGGGAGCTAAACGGCGTTTACCAAATTTTGATCCAAAAAAGTATGCCGCTGTATCTGTTGTTGCAACAATTGCAATTAAGTAAGCAAAACTTCTTCCACCTAATATATTATTATTTATATAATCAACATTACTAATTGGTTTCATATACATAATGCTTATAACATAGCTCATTATTAAGCCACAATATACTAAAGTCATAACACTACCCATCATATCACCTGCAGTTGATCCTTTAGTAAATATAAGTATCGTTAGTATTAGTATTATAGAAGCCACAAAAAACGATACAACCCAAAAATGATAAATCATCTTTTCTGGAAAGTGAATTGATGCATTATAAGATAAAAAAACAATAATCCCAGATAAAACTGGTACTAAAAACCTTATTTTTTTAATAGCTGGACCTTTTGTATATAACATATTCATCATTTCAAATGAGGCGATCATACTTAATAAAATGCCTAATGTTAGAAAAAATATGCCACCAAAATAAACAGCTGGAACAAATATTGCAACTAAAACAGCACCTGTAATTATTCTTTTTTTCACTTTAGTCCTCCGAAACGACGATCTCGTTTCCTATATTCATCTAATGCTTTATCAAAATGTTTGTTGGAAAAATCAGGCCATAAGGTATCTGTAAAGTATAATTCACTATATGCTATTTGCCATAATAAAAAATTACTTAAACGGAATTCCCCACTTGTTCTGATTAAAAAATCAACATCTGGAAGCTCTTTAGTTAATAAATATTGACTAAAGTTTTCCTTATTTACCTTAATATTATTATCTACTAAATAATTAACCGTATTAATTATTTCATCTTGGCTGCCATAATTAAATGCAACATTAAAGTGTAAACCATTATTATTTTTAGTTTTTTCTTCAATTTCATTAATTTTATTAACAACATCAATAGGAAGATTTTCTTTAAAACCAACAATACTAATTTTAATATCCAATTTATTAAACTCACTTTCAAGTTTATTTAAAAACTCAAAAGGTAGTTTCATTAAATAATTAACTTCCTGTTCAGGTCTTTTCCAATTCTCTGTTGAAAAGGCAAATACAGTTAAATATTTAATATTTAGTTTGTTTGCATACTTAACAATATTAATTAATCTTTGAGCACCTTTTTTATGTCCAAAGTTCCTTGGTAAGCCTCGTTTTTGAGCCCACCTACCATTACCATCCATAATAATGGCAACATGATGTGGTAAATAATTAGTTTCCATGTTTTACTCCTAAATTTTATCAAACGAACCTTAAAATATAGTTAAAAGAGTATGAAGAAATCCTCACACTCTTAAATCTCCATTATACTCTTATCTTTATCTTTAGCAAGTACATCCATTTTATCAATGAATTTATCAGTTATTTTTTGAACTTCATCAGTTTTCTTTTTTAGATCATCTTCAGTAATTAAACTGTCTTTTTCTAACTTTTTAAGTTGATCAACTGCATCTCTTCTGATGTTACGAACTGCAACTTTAGCATTTTCTGCCTTTGACTTCACATCTTTAACAAGTTCTTTTCTTCTAGCTTCTGTTAATGCTGGAAATACAATTCTAACAACACTTCCATCATTTTGAGGAACTAAATTTAAGTCAGCCATTTGAATAGCTTTTTCAACTTCTTTTAAGATTGATTTATCAAATGGTTTAATCATTAATATTTGTGGTTCAGGAACAGAAATTTGTGCAATTTGGTTTAATGGCGTTAAAGCCCCATAATATGATACTTGAACAGAATTTAATACTGCAGGATTTGCTCTACTTGTTCTGATTAAAGCAAATTCTTTAACTAAAGCCTCAACAGCTTTTTCCATTCTTTGCTCGCATGTAGCGATAATTGTTTGTGGCATATTAATTACTCCTTTTTATTTGTTATTAGCGTTCCAATTGAAGGGTCAATTGCCGCTTTTCTTATATTTCCTTGAACATTCATATCAAATACTACGATGTCAATATCATTTTCAAGGCATAAAGTTGCTGCTGTTAAATCCATAACATTTAAATGTTTTTCAATAACTTCCTTATGCGTAAGTTTTGTGTACTTTTTCGCATTTGGATTACTTCTTGGGTCCGAATCATAAACACCGTCTACACCATTTTTAGCCATAAGTATTAGTTTACTTCCTAGTTCAGCACTTCTTAAAGCTGCTGTTGTATCAGTAGAGAAGAAAGGAATTCCATTTCCACCACCAAAGATGATTATCAATCCTTTATCTAAGTGACTAAGTGCTTTACGTCTAATGTAAGGTTCAGCAACACTTGGAATTGCAAGGGAAGTCATAGTTCTTGTTTCAAGACCTAATGCTTCTAATGAATTTTGAATAGCTAGAGCATTTAATATTGTTGCAATCATTCCCATGTAATCTGCACTAGAACGATCCATTCCACTATCTTCTGCGTCTCTACCTCTCCAAATATTTCCTGCACCAACAACCACACATAATTCTATATCACCTAAATCATGTAAAGCTTTAATTTCTTTAGCGATGTTATTTACCTTTCTATGATCAATTCCTTTTGAATTATCATATGCAAGTGCCTCGCCACTAATTTTCAATACAATTCGTTTCAAGATTTTAGACCCCTTTCGTATTTTAAATAAAAAGGCACATTTAATTTTGTGCCTTTATTTGTTAGTTGTTTACAGCTTTCATTACTTCTGCAACAAAATCGTCTTTTTTCTTTTCGATTCCTTCTCCAACTTCAAGGCGCAAAAATTTAACAATTTTGCCGTTATTTGCCTTAACATATTGTTCAACTGTTTGATCAGGGTTCTTAACAAATGGTTGATTTACAAGACAAATTTCTTTAAAATATTTATTAACTCTACCATCTATCATTTTTTCAACAATATTTAATGGTTTGCCTTCGTTAAGAGATTGTTGTTTTGCAATTTCTCTTTCTTTTTGAATTTCTTCTTCTGATACTTCAGACATATCTAAGTATAATGGTTTCATAGCTGCAACATGCATTGCTACATCTTTTGCAATTTCTTCGTTTGCTCCTTCAAGAACTGTAAGAACAACAATTTTTCCACCCATATGAGAATATGCACCGAAAGATTGAGAATCTGTTTTATTAACAACATTTACTCTACGAAGAGAAATTTTTTCGCCGATTTTAGCTGTAGCAGCGATAATTACATCTTCAATTTTTACTCCGTTTGCATTGATTTGTAAAGCTTCTTCAGTATTTGTAGCATTGCTATTAACAATTAAGTTACCTACTTCACTTACAACATTTATAAAGTTTTCATTTTTAGCTACGAAATCTGTTTCACTGTTTAATTCATAAACAACAGCTTTATTACCTTTTACTAAAACAGCACATGCTCCTTCAGCAGCAATACGATCAGCTTTTTTTGCAGCCTTTGAAATACCTTTTTCACGTAACCATGTGATTGCAGCTTCAATATCACCATTTGTTTCAGTTAAAGCTTTTTTGCAATCCATCATACCAGCGCCAGTAATTTCACGTAATTCTTTTACTAATTGTGCACTAATCATTATATATCCTCCTTATGAGTTACTTTGTTTCAACAGGTTGCTTTGGAGCAACTTTAGTAACTTCTACTTTATCAGTATTCTTGTAAGGTCTTTTTGGTTTGTTATTATTATTGCCTTTGTAATCTCTATCTCTATTGTCTCTATTATCTCTATTATTTCCACGTCTGTTTCTATTATTGTTTTGAGATTTTTTATCTTCTTGAGTCATTTCTTCTGTAAATTCAATAGTGATTGGAGTTCCACCATTTGCTTCAACAACTGCGTTAGCCATTGTAGCAACAATTAATTTAACGCTTCTAATTGCGTCGTCATTTCCAGGGATTACATAATCAACTTCATCTGGATCACAGTTTGTATCTACTAATGCAAATACAGGTATATTTAATTTACGAGCTTCAGCAACTGCATTGTGTTCAGTCTTAGGATCAACTACGAACATTGCATCTGGAAGTTCTCTCATTTCTCTAATTCCACTAAAGTATTTTTCTAATTTTTCTTTTTCTTTCTTTAAAAGAATAACTTCTTTTTTAGGTAAAACATCGAATACTCCTGTTTCTTCCATTTCTTCAATCTTAACTAATCTTGCAACGCTCTTTCTGATTGTTTTGAAGTTAGTAAGAGTTCCACCTAACCAACGTTGATCAACATAGTATTGACCTGAACGAATTGCTTCTTCTTTTATAACATCTTGAGTTTGTTTACGAGTACCAACGAAGATTACACGTCCATTGTTTTGAGCAATAGTGTATAATGCTTTATATGCATCTTCTACATACTTTTCTGTTTTTGTTAAGTCAATGATATAAATACCATTTCTTTCTTCGTAAATATACTCTTTCATTTTAGGATTCCAACGGCGAGTATTATGACCGAAATGAACTCCTGCTTCTAGTAATTGTTTTTTAGAAATTACTGACATTATTATTTTTCCTCCATTTTTATTTTGTTTGGCCTCCACTATCTTCATCAAATACCGCCTCACCTAAGTGCACTTGACGACATTCTCCAACAGTGTGTGTATTTTTTTTGCCTGTAATATTATACCACAAATATTATGTATAAGCAAGACAAACATTAAACTAATAAGAAAATATTTTTATTAAAATTTCCTAGATGTTTGTGCTTCCAATTCCACCATCCCTAACACTATTAACATCGTCATCATCAGTTAAATAGTATTTTTGAAATATTCCTTGGCAGAATCTTTCATTTTTTTTAAGTAGAAAATCTTTATCAGAATTATTATATAAGGCAACCATAATGTGGCCATCATTATCTTTATTTCCATAATAATCTTTATCAATTATACCTGTTTGATTTGCAAGCATTAACCCATGTTTAATCCCCAAACTACTTCGAAGGTAAATTGCTAGAAACTCATCTTCTTCCATCATGCATTTTACATTTGTTTTTATTATTTGCATTGTTTTAGATTTAATCAAAGTATCTTCATATGCGTAAAAATCATAACCAGCACTATATTTTGTTTGTCTTTTGGGTAAAGTTACATCATCAACTAATTTTTCAAATTTTCTCATCGTCATCCCTCTTAGCTCTCGGAAAATATTCCATATAATCCCTTTTTAATCTTTCTTTAGAAACATGTGTATATATTTGCGTTGTTTGTAAATTTTCATGACCTAATAATTCTTGAACACTTCTTAAATCTGCACCATTATCAAGTAAGTGTGTAGCAAATGAATGTCTCAACATATGGGGACTTATTTTTAAATTTTCAGATGCTTTTTCCGTAATATTATTCAGTATTACTCGAACTCCTCTAGTTGTTAAGGGGCCTCCTTTAAAATTTAAAAATAATTTATCACAATATCCATCTTTATTTCTTGCAAGCATTTCTTGCCTGCCATAGTTAATATAATCGAGTAGAGCCTCTTTTAAACTATCATATATTGGTAAATATCTTTCTTTTTTTCCTTTACCAAAAATGATAATTTCATTATTATAAAAATCTATATCTGATAATTTAATATTACAAAATTCACTAACACGAATACCTGTTCCGTACATTAATTCTAAAAGCGCATAATCTCTTCGACCAATTGCTGTATTTGTGTTTATTGCGTTAAATAATGCATCAATTTCTTTAGTATATAAAAACTTAGGAATTGTTTTATCAATTTTAGGAGAAGAAATATCTTGAAAGTAATTAACATTTACAAGTCCTTCCTTAAGAAGAAAACGGTAAAAGCTTCTCAAACTACTCATTTTTCTAGCAATTGTTCTTGAACTATAAGCTTTATCGTTTAAATGTGATAAATAATATCTACTAATATTTAAACGTAATTTAAGTAAATTACCATACTCATTTATTTTTAAATAATTCTCAAACTCATGTATATCATTAATATAATTTAATACAGTATACTCAGAATATCTTCTTTCATTAATTAGATAACTCCTAAATTTTTCAATCATTTATTTCCCCTAATAATTCTTTTATTTTTTCTAAACTTCTATTTGCATATAGTTGTTTACGATCTTTTTTCTTAATATAACCATCAAGTTGTTCAAATAAACCAAAGTTTACATTCATTGGTAAATAATTACTTGTTTTTGTGCTTACATGATATGATAATGAACCTAAACTTGTAATATTAGAAAAATCAACCATTGGCTTGTTTTGTAAGTATTTAGCCATATTAATTCCAGCAATCATCCCACTAGCTGCACTTTCTAAATACCCTTCGACTCCTGTAATTTGACCTGCAAAAAACAGATCTTTTCTTAATTCAAATTGGAAATATTTGTTTAGAAACTTTGGAGCATTTATATATGTATTTCTATGCATTACACCATATCTTACGATTTCACATTTTTCAAGACCTGGTATTAATCTTAATATTCTCTTTTGTTCTGGCCATTTTAAATGAGTTTGAAAACCAACTAGATTATACATTGTTTTTAATGCATCATCTTGACGGAGTTGAACTACGGCATATGGTCTTTTACCTGTCCTTGGATCATCAAGCCCTACAGGTTTTAATGGGCCATATAGCAATGTTTCTTTTCCACGTTTTGCCATATCTTCAATAGCCATACATCCTTCAAATACCTTTAATTCATATTCTTCAGGAATAACACATTCAGCATTAATTAATTCATTATAAAATAACTCATATTCTTCTTTTGTCATAGGGCAGTTATAATAACTTGCTTCCCCTTTATCATATCTACTTTTTAAGTAGGCAACTTCTTTATTTATTGAATCTTCTCTAACAATTGGAGCTACTGAATCAAAAAAATATAACTCTTCATTTCCACAAATTTTTAAAATTTCATTTGATAATAATTCACTTGTTAGTGGACCTGAGGCAATAATTGTAGGTCCTTCAGGAATACTTGTTACTTCTTCATTAATTACCTCAACAAGTTCGTGATTCTTTAAATATTCAGTAATATAATTACTAAAATTAACTCTATCTACTGCTACTGCTCCACCAGCATCAACTTCATTTTTTAATGCTGCATCCATTATTAGTGAATCAATTAATTTCATTTCTTCTTTTAATAATCCTACTGCATTTTCAACCGATCTTGCTCTCAATGAATTACTACAAACAAGTTCAGCAAATCTATCTGTTGTATGTGCTTCTGTTGATTTAACAGGGCGCATTTCATATAATCTTACTTTTATTCCTCTTTTTATTAACTGATATGTAGCCTCAGACCCAGCCAGTCCAGCTCCAATTACATTTACTGTCATTTTGTTTACCGCCTTCTACTTTTTCTATTATACTATAATTTAGCGTTTTCTTCAAGAAAAAAGAAAAAGCCTACATAGGCTTTATCTGTAATATATAATGATACCTGGAGTCAATAATTTAGATAGGTTATACTCTAAGAATTGATCTAGAGTTAAATTTGTTTTAGCAAGAATATCTGAAATTTTGTCTCCTTCTTGAATTAAATATGTTTTGTATGATCCAGGTAAATTCATTATTTGCCCTTCAGCTAAAATTATTTTTGTTACATCATTATATTTTCCGATTGATTCAGTAGTAACATTGTTTGCTTTTGCGATTGTACTTAAAGTATCATTAGGTTTAACAATATACTCAACAAAATACATTCCACCAGTTGGAATAGACTTAGAAATAATTAAAACTTGATTTGGATAAATCATAGTACTATCTAGTTCATTAATTTCCATTAAATCATCAATTGATATACCATATTGTTTTGATATTTTATATAAACTATCGCCTTGTTTTACAGTATAAGTTTCTCTTGATGAATTTCTTAAGTATTTTTTAACATCAATTATCATTTTTTACACCTCGATTATAATATATGTTTATATAAAAAAAGATTATGGGCTTATTCCCATAATCTCTTATATTCATCAGATAATTTGAACTCTTCAAGTTCTTCATCTTCATTCATTGATTCAAATAACTCTTTTGACCTATATTTTAATATTAAGAAACAATCATATGCATTTTTATAGTCTTTCATTAAGGCATATAAACAACCAAGATTATACCATATAAGATAATTATTTTGATCAATCTTTAATCCTTCTAGATAATACAATTTTGCTTTTTCATAATCATTATAAGCATCCTTATATAATAGAGCTAAATTATAATATGCAGGTACATATTTATTATTTTTTTCTATTTCTTCAAAATAATGTTTCAAAGCTAATTCTTTATTATTAAGATTACTATAGGTAACACCTAAGTTATAATTGACCATAGGTGAATTAGGATCAATACTATAGGCTTTAAGAAAAAGTTCCAATGCTTTTTCATTATTTCCTTCACAATCATAAATAGTACCTAAATTTATATTACCCCAAAAATCATCAGGATTAATCTTTAATAATTTTTCATAATAGTATTTTGATTTATCTTTATTTCCTAAATCATCATATAAATATGCACAGTCAAATAATACTAAAGGATTTGTATCATCAAATCTAATCGACTCTTCATACATTATTACTGCTTCTTTATATTTTCCAAGTCGATCATTTATACAACCTAGACCATAATAACTCTTTGGATTTCTTTCTTGAGAAAGAACTTTTTTAAATACATCTTCAGCAAGGCTATATTTTCCTAGTTCGATATAGATAAATCCTAAAAGATTTAAATCATCTAGAATAATTCCCATTTCAAAAGCTTTTTCTAATATTTCTAAAGCTTCTTGATATTTACTATTTTCAAAATTTTCTCTTGCACATTCTACAAGTTTACCATATTTTTTTAAGTTCATATTAGCGATAATAAATTATTTAGAAAATGTACTAATATAGCTACATAAATATTGTTTCCAGAGTATTTATAAGCTAATGTAATAACAGCTGATAATACCAAATATGCTGGGAAAAATATTAAATCTTCAATTGTAAAGTTCATATGAATTGCTGCAAACACAACAATACTAATAATATATGGAATCCATGGGTTCAATTGTTTAGATTTAAAATATCCAATTAAGAATTTTCTAAATATTAATTCCTCTAGAATTGGTGCTAAGACTAATATCATAATTATTACAACAGGTCTAACTGGTGATGATAAAGCCGTTTCAATAATTTGTTGGTTTTCAGAATCCCCCGTAACATTTAATAAACTATAGATTATTGAAAGGATAATGTTAGCAAAATAAATTCCTGATATTCCTAAAAGGACAATAGTTATGCTTCGTTTTAAATTATTTTTAAAATCTATTAACTCACTTAAAAGTAATCTTCTCAATAGGACTACGCTTATCACTATTGGAATGACATTACTAATTGCTTGAGAAACCATCACCGCCGAAATTGTATTGGAATCAGTTAAATCCTCAAGATTAATTCCTTGATACATAAAAATAGAAACAGGGATTAAGACAATGGTCGGACCTAATATCATCCAAATTATATTAGAGAAGAAAGAAACTTTATAAACATTATCTGTTTCCATCTTCAACCCCTAGTGTAACAATTTCATGTTTAATCATTTTCTTAAATTCATCAATAGACATTGTCACACTATCGTTTTCTCCATATTTACGAACATTTACAGAGTTAGAGTTTACTTCATTATCTCCAATTACAACTTGATAAGGGATTTTCTTAGTTTGAGCTTCACGAATCTTATATCCTAATTTTTCATCACGGTCATCTAGTTCAATTCTTACATCCATTTCACGTAATTGTTGAGCTACTTGATTTGCATATTCTAAATGATAATTATTATTTACTGGTAAAACCTTAACTTGAACTGGAGCTAACCATGTTGGGAATGCACCACCAAAGTGTTCTGTGATTACACCAATGAATCTTTCAATTGATCCAAATAATGCTCTATGTAACATAACTGGACGACGTTTTTCTCCATTTTCATCAATGTATGTAATATCAAATCTTTCTGGAAGATTCATATCTAGTTGGATTGTACCACATTGCCAGATACGGTTCATTGAGTCACGTAATTTAAAGTCAAGTTTTGGACCATAAAATGCTCCATCTCCTGGGTTAATTTTAAAGTTACGTCCAGCAGTTTTACAAGCATCTGCTAATGCTTTTTCAGCTTTATCCCAAACAGCAATATTACCAATATAATTTTCTTCTGGTCTTGTTGAAAGTTCAATATTATAATCTAATTTAAATACACGATAAACTTCATCAAACAATTTAATTAATCTTGCAATTTCATTAACAATTTGATCTTCAGTTAAGAAAATATGTGCATCATCTTGTGTAAAAGTACGAACTCTAAATAAGCCATTTAAAGCACCACTTGCTTCATGGCGATGAACTAATCCTAATTCACCAAGTCTTAATGGAAAATCTTTATATGAGTGTAATGAATTCTTATAAACTAATAATCCACCAGGGCAGTTCATTGGTTTAATAGCAAATTCACGATCATCAATTTCAGAAGTATACATATTGTCACGATAGTTAAACCAGTGTCCTGATACTTCCCATAACTCTTTGTTTAACATAATTGGAGTTTGGATAAATTGATAACCTTCTCTTGTATGAATTTTGTACCAATAGTTTTCAAGAGTTTTTCTTAAAGTCATTCCTTTTGGTAACCAGAATGGGAATCCTGGTCCGTATTCACTAATCATGAATAATTCAAGTTCACGGCCTAATCGACGGTGATCTCTTTTTTCTCTTTCTTTTAAGTTTTCTAAGTGTTTTGCAAGTTCTTCATTTTCAAAAAATGCAACCCCATAGATTCTTTGTAATTGTTCATTATTAGAATCTCCACGCCAATATGCACCACTAATATTTAATAATTTAACATTTTTAGAATATTTAGTTGATGGTAAATGTGGTCCTCTACATAAGTCTACAAACTCTCCACAATTATATAATGTAATTGTGCTATCCACTGGTAATTCATTAATTATTTCTGTTTTGTATTTGTCGTTAGCAAATCTTTTTAATGCTTCTTCGCGTGATACAACAGTTCTAATGAATTTTAAATCTTCAGAAGCAATTTTCTTCATTTCTTTTTCAATCTTTTCTAAATCAGCTTCAGTAAATTTAATTCCTTCACCTGGATTTACATCATAGTAAAATCCTTCTTCAATTGCAGGACCAACACCAAATGTTGCATTTGGGTAAAGTCTTTTAATTGCAGTTGCCATTACGTGGCTTGTAGAATGATTTAATACCTCAAATGCATCTTCTTTAAATTTTAATTCTAAAGTTGCATCTTCTTCAATTGGACGCATTAAATCATATTCTTGTTTATTAACAATTGCGTAAATAGATTTTTTCGCAAGTGATGGAGAAATGCTATTAGCTATATCGTAAGCACTTTTTCCATTTTCAAATTCTTTTTGACTTCCATCGATAAATGTTATTTTCATATTAATCTCCTTTTTATACAAAAAAAGTCCTTGAATATCAAGGACTGAAATTACAGCGGTACCACCTTTATTTGCATTTTTCATGCACGACTCAAACCAATAACGCAGGTATGCGGCCATTTCTTTCGAGGGCAGCTCAAAGGTAGTAAATATTAAAACTTGTTATGTAGCTTACACCATCCTACAATCGCTTGAAACAGTAATTTAATAATCGAGTCCTTATCATCGCTATAAATAAATTATATCACTTTAGATATTATTTGTCAATTTTTTGGCGTAAATTTTCACCAGCCAAATAAGTTTCACTTGTTAGTTGACGAATTCTCTCAACTATTCTATCCCCTTTAATATCATCTATTCCTTCTTTTGTTTCTTTAAGATGTTTTCTTAAATCTTCAATTGAAAAATTTGATGTAAAGAATACTGGTTTTTTGGCTACCATTCTATATTGTAATATTGGCCCCAAAATTTCATCACGAATATATGAAGTATTGTTTTCTCCACCAATATCATCTAGCATTAAAACATCAACATATTTAAATTCATTAATTAGGTTTTCAACTTTTGAATCACCAAAATTACCCTTAACAAATCTTACAAAATCAGGATAATATACAATAGCTGTTTTAATATCCATTTTTGAAAGTTTTGAGGCAATATTATTTATAAGAAATGATTTACCCGTTCCAAATGGTCCATATATGTATAGACCTTTTTTGTTTTTGGGGTCAGTTAAATATTCCTTTATCTTTACATATATTTCTTTTCTTGATTCAATTACGTAAGGTTTTTCTTGATTGATTGCTACAGGAAAGAAATGATATGAAAGCATATCTTCATTTACTGAATCAACAAACTCACATCTTTTTAAAACTAAACTAACATTTCTATGATGATAACGTAAATGATATCTTTGTAAATTGTCTTCCATTGCACAAATTTTTTTACCCTTACAATTAATACATATTTCATTAGCTTCTTTAAAGATTTTGAAATTGATTAAATTATTGTCGATTTGTTCTTGATTAAGTTGTGACTTTGATACAAATTCTCTTACATACTTATCACTTAGAACTTCTTCTCTTAATTTATCGATTATATCCATATTAATTAAATAATTCCTCTGCTAGATTTTTTAATTCTTCATCTTCAGATTCAATATCCGATTTTACATATTTCTTATCTATATTGTCAATATAAGTTTTATACCAATCTGGAGTATTTTTAACTGGTTTTGAAGTGGTTTTAGTTGGTTTTGATTCAGTATTAACTTCTTTGTTTCTATCTTCGTTAATATATTTTAATGCATCATAACTATTCTTAATTTTTGCTCTTGCCCACACATTGGCTAATTTTTCAAAATAATTGTAAGAAGGCAATTCACCATTTTTCATCTTATCAACATATAGAATCATTAAATTGATAACCCCAGTAGAAAAGCCTGTATTGGTTTGTAATGTTTCAAATTGTTTGATTTCGGCTACTGAAGGTTTAATATTACTTATTGATTGAAGGGTATCGGAAATTGACTTTGATTCTAACTCTACAAGGAAGGCTCTAGTTTCATCATCAACAATTGAGGAAATAAAATTATCCTTTTCGATTGTTTCAATTTTTGGAAAGGCACCATCATTTTTTTGACTGAATTTAATTCTTGCGTTTTTACTAATAGCATCATATTCCATTGATTTATCTACATCAATTGTCTTTACAATTACTTCTTTCATTTCTTCTTCATTTAAATGATAAACAAAACTAATCTTTTCAATGTTTGATTTAAAATCAGCATTATTTAATACATCCTCGCTTAAAATATTATCATCAAATAATATTTTAAATAATGTGTAATTAAAATTCTTATTTTCAAGTTCAACTGGATCTTTAAATAATTTATTAATTATATTATTTACATTTCTAGAAGAAGTTGTAAATACTTCATTAAACTTCTTAGTTACATTCTTGTATCCAACCACACGTGTCGATTTATTTACAAATAGTCTTTCGTATTCTATTGTTCCAATTGCTGTTTGAAGAAGTCCACATAATACTTCACATTTTTGAAAATCTCTAAATGATAGAGGGAGTATTATTTCAAAATAATAACCTTTATTTTCATTATAGTATGTTTTAAGTAATCCAACACCCTCTAATTTATTTATTGATTGATTTAAAATACTCATACTTGAGAAATTTAAAATATCTAATATTTTTTTAAAGTTATATGTTTCTTCGCTATCAACACTGTTTAATACTGAGTATACAGCAAAACTATCAACACCTACTAATGGCAAATATAACAGTGTTAAACTACGATAATCTTCATTGTTTAAGTGTTTATGATTATTAACTCTTAGATTCTCATATATTAAATTTGCCATAATCTATTTCTACCTTCCTTTAAATAAAGAAACACCTATAAATTGTAATTCTTTATCAATCATTTCATATAATTTTTCAATTTCTTTTTTTCCTTTACCTAATGGTAATACTGAATATGTTGTCATATTAATATCAATAGCCGTTTCTGTATAACTTGTACTAACTAGTGAAATGGTTGAAGAGAACTTCACTGTTTCAAAATAAATTTCTCCTCTTTCTAAATCAAGATGTTTAATTTGACCTTTTATTCTATTTACTATTCCTTTAATCTTTTCAATAGCATTAGCTTTGGTACTGCGATAATACCTAGTTCTTAAACTTACAATATAATGATCTTCAGCTGTATGAAAATCATTTGATATGTAATCTCTAAATTTCATTTTTTATACTCCTTATTATATTATCTAATTGATTTATTGTTTCTTCTAAACTATAAGAGTTATCTATTACAAAATCAGCAAGTTTCGCTTTATCATCTAATCTCATTTGTGCATTTATTTTTTTTAATGCAAAATCAATATCTATTTTATCTCTACTTATCAATCTTTTAACTTGGGTTTCAAAATTAACATAGACAACTATAATCTTATCAAATAAATATTCAAGTTTTGCTTCAAATAATAATGGACAATCAACAAATATAATCTTTTCTTTCGAGCTTTTGATTTCATCAATTACTTTTTGTACAACCCTCGGGTGAATGATGTTTTCAAGTTGTTTCTTTTTAGTTTCATTATTGAAAATAAGTTCTCCCAATTTCTTTCTGTTTATATTTGTTCCATCTATTACTTCATCACCAAATATTTCTGCTATTTCTAAAACTACTTCATCAATATTTGTAAGTTCTTTAGAAATTAGATCACAATCGATAAGTTTATAATTTCGTGAAATTAAAATTTTTGAAATGGTACTCTTTCCACTAGAAATTCCACCAGTTATCCCAATAACCATATTGTCACCTCTTATTTCTGACAATTCTCACAATAATATGTGCCTCTACCGCCTACTCTAATTTTTAAAACTGGTCCATTACATACCGGACAAACCTTTTTTGTATGTACTAACAATTCATTTTGGAATCTTCCACTAATATCATGATTTACTGTAAAACTACGAATAGTTGTCCCACCTAATTTGATTGCCTTATTTAAGACAATAATGCTTGAATCAATTATTAGTTTAATTTGTTCATCAGTTAAACTTGATGTAGGAGTAGTAGGTTTAAGTCTCGATAAGAATAATACCTCATCAACATAAATATTACCTAAACCCGCAATAATTGTTTGATCTAACAATGTTGTTTTTATAGGTCTATTTGTTCTTTTAAATTTATCTTTTAAATAAGAAACAGTTAATTTATTATTGAATGGTTCAAGACCAACACTATTTAATGGTTTTTCAATATAAATATCAATTGATTTTTCATATAAATACATTGTACCAAATTTTCTTGTATCTTGATATCTTAAATTTTTATTATTAAAATAAAAGATAATATGTTCATGTTTATTTATTTCCTCATCATGAGATAAGTAATACTTTCCTTCCATTCGTAAATGGGAAATTAAATAATAATCATCAAGAATAAAAATTAAGTATTTTCCTAATCTCTCTATATCCAAAATTGTTTGATTTTCCAATTTTAATACAAACTCTTCTTGTGATAGATTTTTAATTATTTTATCATAAAAAACTTTTACACTTACTATTTTTTCATTTAATACTAATTGTTTAAGACTGTTCTTGACAGTCTCAACTTCAGGTAGTTCTGGCATTATTTTATTTCCTCATAATATACTTTGCTTGGATCATATCTATCAACAAAATAATTTGCATTTTCATCTTTTGGATATCCAATTACAACTGCTGTGGATGGGTATAAATGATCAGGTATATTAAATACTTCTTTAAATTTCATTATTCTATTTTCTCTTCCTGCAGTCCCAATCCAACATGCACCCAATCCTAATTCTACACATTCAAGTAATATATTTTGTGTACATGCTCCGGTATCAGCTGGAGTCATTTCTAAAGCTGTAGCCTTAGTTTGATCAACCATTATTAAAATGGCCGCTTTACAATTAACAAATAAATTTGAAACTTCACTTAGTTTATTTAATGAATCTTTATTTCTTATAACTAAAAATTTCCAAGCTTGTTGATTTTTAGCTGTTGGAGCTTGCATAGCCGCTCTTAATAATTTTTCAAAAACTTCATCAGTAATTTCTTTATCACTGAATTGTCTTACACTTCTTCTTTTATTAATTACTTCCATTTTAATCTCCTTTTTATTATATCAAATTATATGTGTTTTGTGAATATAAATTTATGATTTAAGCCAGTTCTCGCCACTCTTTACTTCCGCTATCAATGGCACTTTTAAGCTGATAACTTCTTCCATACTATCTTTGACTATTTTTTCCATTTGTTCTACTTCATCTGGATGTACATCAAAAACTAATTCATCGTGAACTTGTGCGATCATGTATGATTTCATATTTTTAATTCTTTCACTTACAGCAATCATAGCAAATTTTATAATATCAGCAGCACTTCCTTGAATAGGAGAATTCATCGCTGTTCTTTCACCAAAAGCAACTAATGATTTATTAGAATCATTAATTTCTTTAATATATCTAATTCGGTTAAATATAGTCTTTGTATAACCATTCTTCTTTGCATCATTAATAGTATTATCTAAATATTTTTTAACTTCTTTGAAAGTATCAAAATACTTATTAATATATAGATTTGCTTCAAGAGGGGTAATGTTAATTGATTCACTTAATCCCCATGCACTCATACCATAGATAATTCCAAAGTTAATGGCTTTTGCAGCTCTTCTTTGTTCTTTAGTAACATCTTCAAGACTTACTTCATACATTTGACTTGCAGTTTGTCTATGAAAGTCGGTATTGTTTTTAAACATATTAATCATATTTTCATCATTGGCAATATGTGCTAATACCCTTAATTCAATTTGTGAGTAGTCACTACTCATAATTTTTCCACCAGGAAATCTTGAAACAAATATTTCTCTAATTGATTGACCAATTTCGGTTCTAATTGGCATGTTTTGAATATTTGGTTCAGTACTTGATAATCTTCCTGTGACTGTTAAAGCTTGTTTATATAATGGATGAATAAATTCTTCATTATCAATTACTTCAAATAAACCATTAATATATGTTGATATTAATTTTGTAACTCCACGGTAGTCTAAAATAACTCTTGCTATTTCATATTCTTTTGCAAGTTTTTCTAATACTTCTGAATTTGTACTAAAGCCAGTTTTGTTTTTCTTTCCACTAGGTAAACCTAATTTTTCAAATAACACTTCAGCAATTTGCTTTGGAGAATTAATATTAAAAGTAATTCCAGCAAGTTCATATATTTTATTCATATAATTTTCTTGAATGACTAAAAATTCTTCACCTAATTTTTTTAGTCTATTTGTATTAATTTTTAAACCATTGATTTCCATATCCCCTAAAACTTTTGAAAGTTTAAGTTCCATATCAAATAGTTTAAATTGATAATTATTAATTATCTTATCAAGAATTTCTTTTTCTAAAATTTCAATAACATGACATTTTTTAATGGCATTTGTTTGATAGACATAGTCTTGTGGTACTATTGCTTTTAAGTTTTGTCCGTAAATCACATCATCTGAAACTACATCAAAATTATTAAAATTACTTGCTACTTTAGAGAAATCTTCATTTGCGTATTCAGGACTTAATATATAACTACCAAGTAACAAATCAAAATCAACATTATTAATTTCAATTCCATTTATTTTTAAAGCAACATATAGTTTTTTAATATCAAAAGTCTTTTTGGCTATATTTCCATTTAAATAGTTTCTAATACTTGTATTTGTAAGTAATCCATTTAATGTTACAAAATAATTCTTTTTATCATTATATATAGCGAGTCCAAGAATTTGTGATTTTAAATAATTGCTTCCAAATATTTCAATATTAATGTAACTTGAACTATTTGAATTAAACACATAACTATTATCGTTAATAACAATATAGTCTAGTTTTTCTTGACTTTTTCTACTTGATTCGATTTGCTCTTTTTTCTCAACATTAAGTCTATTTAAAAAGGATTCAAATTCTAAATCTGTATAAAACATTGAAAGTTTATTGATATCATACTCTTTTACTAAAGTATCATCAATAGAAAAATCAAAATTTACATTTTTTTCTAAAGTGGCAAGACGTTTACATTCTATTCCTGAATCCTTACCATTCTTAATTGTTTCACTCATTTTACCTTTTATAAGGTCAGCATTATTAATTATATTTTCTAAAGTTTGGTATTCAGTTAATAACTTAACGGCTGTTTTTTCACCAATTCCCTTTATTCCAGGTAGGTTATCCGATGTGTCTCCAACTAAACCTTTATAATCAGGAACTTGATTTGGATAAAAACCCATTTTTTCAAAGAAATTAGATTCGTTAAACTCTTCTAATTCTTTTACTCCTTTTCTTGTGATACAAACCTTAATGTTTCCCCCAACTAATTGAAGTAAGTCTTTATCTCCTGTTATTATTTTAATTTCATCAAAACCCTCATTTTGGGCTAAAATTGCCATAGATGCAATTAAATCATCAGCTTCATATTCAAAAAGTTCTAACCTTTTCACATTCAATATATCTAAGTATTCTTTTATATATGGTATTTGCATTAACAATTCATCTGGTAATGCTTTTCTTGTTCCTTTATAGCTTTCAAATTGTTGGTGACGAAAAGTTTTTGATCCTGCATCAAATGCAACAAACAAATTTGTCTTTTCCTCTTCCAATATAGAATTCATCATATTTACAAAACCAAAAATGGCATTTGTATAAATACCTTTTTTATTTTGCATTAAGTTACCAGTATATGCAGTTGCATAATATGACCTAAACATTAATGAATTTCCGTCAACTAAAATTATCTTTTTCATTAATTACACCTCTATTTTTATATTTTAACACAAAAAGTCCAAAAATAATACATTAACAATGATTTTTTTTATCATAATATAAATATGAAAAAATTAATGTGTTTAATATTCTTTATCTTATTATTACCTAATTTTAATGTTAAGTCCAGCGAAATAAAAAATGCACCATTTCAAAATACCTTTATTACTTTAGTTAATAAAAAATACTACCTTGATAAGGATTATGTACCAAAAAATCTTATTTACATTAATGATAAAACAAATTGTGCTAATCTTGAAATATATATAAATAAATTTGTTTTTAATCAATATACGAAAATGGTTAATGATTTAGGGCTTTATAACTTATATGTATTTTCTGGTTACAGAAGTTATCAAAAACAAGTTTTTTTATATAACTATTATAAAGATGAATTTTTAAGCGCAAAGCCAGGACATTCTGAACATCAAACAGGTCTTGCAATTGATGTGTCTTTGCTTAGTGTAGGACTAACTGATTTATTTAAAGATACTGACGAATTTAGGATACTTCTTAATAATGCCTATAAATATGGTTTTATATTTAGATATCCAGACAATAAAAAAAGTATTACTGGATATGTTTTTGAGCCTTGGCATTTACGTTATGTTGGTAAAAAGATTGCAAAATATATTCATGATAATGACCTATGCCTTGAAGAATTTGTTAATAATAATTTTTTGTTTTAATCACAATTAATAAAATTATTCATAGATATATATCGAAGGGAGTGCTATTATGAATAACATTACTAAGAGTATATATCCTTACTTAGTAAGTACAAGAGAACATCACAACCAAGAACATGGAAATGATGAAAGAATTGGATTTTTACTGCCTTTCATAACAGGAGCTGCAATTACAGCACCATTATGGTATACAGCAGGAATAAATAGACCTAATTATAATCCACCAGTATATTATCCAGTTCCATACTACCCGCCAATGTATTATCAACCATATCCATATCGTCCACCATTTAATCCAATTTATCGTCCACCATATTGGCGTCAAGACGAGTACGTTCAATAAAAAATGCATCACTTTAGTGATGCTTTTTTTTACTTACATTTGTTTGATCCACAGTTGCATCCTGATGGACAACCTTTTTTATTTAAAGATGACTTAATAGCAACAAATAAACAAACAATGATTAATAAGGCAATTATTATTGTAATACCTAATGACTTATTTTCAGTAAATAATCTTACTCCTTGATATACTAATAATGAAACAATATAAGCTACTCCAGTTTGGAATAAAATTGTTAATAATGTTGCTTTTTTTGAAACCATTTCTTTTTTAATTGCTCCAATTGCAGCAAGACATGGTGCAGCAAGAAGTGTAAATGTCATAAAGGCAAATGCTGAAGCAGATGTAAATAAAAGTCTAACTTGTTCAACTAATAATGATTCTTCAACATTAAATAAAATACCAAAAGTAGCAACCACTTGTTCTTTTGCAATCATACCTGTCATAATAGCAACTGTTGATTGCCAATTGCCAAACCCTAATGGTTTAAATAAAAATGCAAATACACGGCCAATATCAGCCATCATGCTATATTCAGCTTCAACTAATTTAAATTCCCAAGAAAATGATTGTAATAACCATAGAATTGTACAAGAGATAAAGATGATTGTTCCTGCTTTAACTAAGAAACCTCTTGCTTTATCCCAAACATTTTTCGCAGTATTTTTAAAACTAGGTAAACGGTAATCAGGTAATTCTAAAATAAATGGTGTTGCATCACCCTTAAAATATTTTAACTTCTTTAATAATATTCCACAAATAATGGCAACTGCAATTCCAATTAAATACATTGAAATAGATGCTAGTGGCCCAAAGAATGCCCCAATAAATAAAGCAAATACTGGTAACTTAGCACCACATGGAATAAATGGTGTTAACATAATTGTCATTCTTCGTTCTTTTTCATTTTCAATGGTTCTACTTGCCATTATAGCAGGAACGCTACACCCGGTTCCAATTAACATTGGAATAAATGATTTTCCTGATAAGCCAAATTTTTTAAATAGACGGTCCATTATGAATGCAACACGTGCCATATATCCACTATCTTCTAATATAGATAAGAATAAGAATAATATAATAAGTTGAGGGATAAAAACTAAAACAGATCCTACCCCACCAATAATTCCATCAACAATTAGATTTACTAACCATTCTTGGGTTCCAAAATTAATTAATAAAGTTCTAACATTTTCTCCAATTAAGTCCCCTATTAGATATTCCATAAATCCTATTGTCATATCACCAATTGTAGTAATTGATATATAATAAATGACAAACATTATAAGGACAAAAATTGGTAATGCTAGAAACCTATTTGTAATGATATGATCAATTTTTTCAGTTGTTGTTAATACACCTGTTTTTTTATTAACGCTAGCCTTTACTATATTTTCAATAATATTATATCTTTCTTCAACAAGAGCAGTTTCTGAATCAGTATCTAAATCAATTTCATATTTAGAGACAATATGTTTATAATTTTCGTTATTTTCTAGTTTATATTTTTCAATTAATAATTTATCTTTATCAAGTAAATGAACACCATCAAATTGGCTATCAACATTAATTAATTCTTTAATATCTTCAATTGCTTTAGCTGTTCTTAATGAATATTTTAAATGCTGTGAATTTGTAGGTGTTCCAACTAAACTTACTGCTTTATCAATTAGTTCAGTTAAACCTTTGTTTTTTAATGCAGAGGTAACAATGATTGGTACATTTAATAATGTTGATAACTTTTCAACATTAATTTTATCATCACGCTTATTTGCAACATCAATTAGATTTAATGCAATAACAACTGGTTTTCCTATTTCTAGTAATTGTGTTGTTAAGTATAAATTTCTTTCAATATTTGTTGCATCAACAATATTAATAATAACATCAACATCATTACTAAATAAGAAGTCTCTTGTTACAATTTCTTCAATACTAAATGCAGATAACGAATAAATACCAGGTAGGTCAGTTAAAATAACATTATTATGTCTTCTTACTTTTGCTTCCTTTTTTTCAACTGTAACACCAGCCCAGTTACCTACATATTGATTACTGCCAGTTAGTGCATTATACATGGTAGTTTTTCCAGAATTGGGGTTTCCAATTAATCCAATTCTAATGTTTCTATCCATTATTGCACCTCCTCAACAATGATCTTTTCAGCGTCCGCTTTCCTAATCGATAATCCATATCCCCTCAATGAAATTTCGATTGGGTCCCCTAGTGGAGCTACTTTTTTTATTACAATTTGCACGCCTTTGGTTATCCCCATGTCCATTAATCTTCTTCTTAATGTACCTTCAGCCTGTAATTCTAATACTTTAACGGGTTTATTAATACCAGTGTTTCTTAGACTTTGCATATACCCTCCAATAATTTATATACCAAGTTAGCGAGCGCTAACTAAACACAATTATTATACTACTTTTAAAAAAATTAGTCAATGTAAACAGTAAAATTAAAAATAATTTTAATATATACAAATTGAAATTTATATTATATAATATATATATGAGGTGGGATATGAAACTATATGAATCTGGTGAAAACTACTTAGAAACAATATTAATGTTGAAGAAGACAAAAAACACTGTTCGCTCGATTGATATCGCTAATCATATGGGTTTTACAAAACCAAGTGTTAGTAGAGCTATGAGCATATTAAAAAAAGGAAACCTAATTAAAATCGATGAAACAGGTGCAATTGAGCTTACTGATGAAGGTATTGAAATGGCTGAAAAAGTATTAGAACGCCATTTAACAATAACTCGCTTTTTAAGTGAACATCTAGGAGTTAGTAATGAATTTGCTGAAGTTGATGCTTGTAGAATTGAACATGTAATTAGTGATGAAACATTTAGAAAAATGAAGGAACATTTAGAAGAAAAATGAAAGTAGCAATTGTTAAATGTAACGAATATAAATTAGAACTCCTTAAAGATAAAATTAGGGAGTCTATTAATTTGATAAATGGATTTGATAAAATTGATGTTAATAGTAGGGTGTTTATAAAGTTAAATTGTCTAGGGGCATTTCATCAAGACTTAGCAATTACGACTCACCCTATGTTTGTAAAAGCTGTTATCCAGCTTATTAAGGAAAAAACAAATAATATTATCGTTGGTGATAATCCAGCAACTAAGGACTTAGTATTTTCATTAAAGAAAAATGGAATATATGATGTATTAATTGATGAAGGTGTAGAAATTATAAATGGTACAATTGAAACCATAATTTCTTCACATAATTATAAAATGTATCAAAACTTTACAGTTTCAAAAGAAATGATTGATGTTGATGTAATGATCAATTTACCAAAATTAAAAACACATGGATTTGCATATCTAACATGTGCCGAAAAAAATTTATTTGGTTTTATATATGGATTAGCAAAAGCATCTTGGCATGTAAAGGCATCTAATCCATTACAATTTGGTGAGGCAATCAATGATTTATATAGTGCTATACTTACTTCATATAAGGATAAACAAATTATTAATATTTGTGATGGAGTTATTGGACTTGAGGGTGAAGGACCTGGAACATCTGGTGTACCAAAACATGCAGGTGTTATTCTTGCTTCACTAGATGCCGTAAGTTTAGACAGGGTAGCTGTTGAAGTTGTTGGACTTGATTATAGAAGACAATTTATTAACACTATTGCTAACGAAAGAAATCTCGGTATTGGTGATATTGATAAAATTGAAATAGTCGGTTCTAAATTAGATCAATTTAAAGATTTAAAATTTGTTGCACCAAAAGATGCCTTAGGTATTATTGGATTAAGATTAATAAAAATAAGAGGATTTAGGAACATTATTCTAGAACATCCAAAAATATTAGAGAATAAATGTATTAAATGTGGTGAATGTGCAAAGATTTGCCCACCTAAAGCCCTTAGAATTAAACCCGGAGAATTTCCTAAATTAAAGTCAACTATATGTATTCGTTGTTGGTGTTGTAGTGAAGTTTGTCCTAAACATGCTATTACAAAAACAAAACGTCCTCTTATAGGACGTATCGTTTTAAAAAATCGAGATTAAAGTTTATAATAACGCTTAAGGTATTCGTAATATAACTGCCTTTGATATTCGTAAGGATCAACCCTGTACATTTCATTGTACTTCTTAAGCTCAGGAATATCCTCAATTGAGAAACTAGTTTTAGTTTCTTTTTTTTGTTCCTTATCATCTTTTACCTCAACTTCTTGAAACTCATGATTATTAATAGGAGCACTCTCCTTATTTGTTTCTTGAAATTTTTGGTTTTCTAAATTATCTAAATCTAATTTCAATTTTGGATAATAGTCTTCAATAAAAGGATCCATTGTTGTAATTTCATTATCAATTCTTTCACTTATTACAGGAATCTTTAATTTTATCCCCGGAATTAAACGATCCCAAAATCTGATATGTTTGTTTTCTTTTTTTATTTCATCCTCATCAAGACCATACAAAAAACAAATACTCTCTAAACTTTCATTAGCACTAATGATGTGAAACTTAATAATAATCCCCCTTTAGTTTAAAAATCGTTGTTAACCAACGATTTTTCTCTCCTTAATGAAGTTTTCGTTAATTTCATTTTCGAAGTTATCCTCAATGGTTTCGCTAGGTTCCATATTAGTAAATACAGTAACCATCATTTTTGTTTCCCCTATGATTTCAGCAAGAACTTCAAATACAATTTCAACTTCTATTACATTATTATTAATAATTGCATTAGTACATGTAGGTTGTTGAAGAACACGAACAATTATATCCTTATTACTGCTTACATCTTTCACAACTTGACGAGTCTTGACAGTTTCGTGATATCTAAATACTTGACGTGCAATTTCAGTTCTTGTGTTATTAGCATACGAGTACCAAATGTTAACTTCTAATGTTCCATCTAGATTAACAGTAGTACCGTCTAAAGTAGCATCGAATTCATGGTTTATTACCCAGCAGCCTAAAATACTAAAAGCTTCGTTTTCTGGATTAAGGTTATTTCTTAAACGAATTAATTTTTTGCCTTTTCCAACTACTGCCTTCGTCATTATTTCACGAATTTCATTCATAATATATCCCTCCTCAATAACAATATATTCTTAAAAATACTAAATTGCTACTAGGCTTTAATATATTATATTATATGCACAACTCTACTCAACAATAACTCCTTTTAAATGCCATGTATAGGCTTTTTCTACTTTAACCTTTACAATCTTTCCAATTAAATTCTTATCCCCTTCAAAGTTCACAACTTTATTATGAGGAGTATATCCAGTAAGTACTTTTTCATTTCTAGCGCTTACACCATCAACTAATACTTCTTGAATAGTATTTTCAAAACGTTTATTACCTTTAGCAAATCCTTCATTAATTAATTTATTTAATGTTTGAAGTCTTTCATTTTTCACTTCTTCAGTAGTATTATCTTCATATTTACTTGCAGGTGTTCCTTCACGTGGTGAGAAAATAAATGTAAAAGCACCTTCAAAATCTGCTTCTCTAACTAGGTCAAGTGTTTGTTTAAAATCTTCATCAGTTTCACTAGGGAAACCTACAATTATATCAGTTGTTAGGGCAATGCCAGGTATATATTCCTTCAATAATCTTACTTTTTCCATATAAGATTCTTTTGTATATTTTCTATTCATTTTTTTAAGAACATTGTCACTTCCTGATTGTACAGGTAGGTGAAGATGTGGCATAATATTTCCACCCTTTGACATGACCTTGATTGTATCTTCATCTAAATCTCTTGGATGACTTGTTGTAAATCTAATTCTTGGAATATCAATAGCTCTTAAATCATCAAGTAGATTTGCAAAGGTATAATTAATATCAGTAAAATCTTTACCATATGCATTAACATTTTGGCCTAATAAAGTTATTTCTTGATAACCTTTTGATGCAAGTTCTCGAACTTCAGTTAAAATATCTTCTGGTTTTCTTGATCTTTCTTTTCCTCTTGTATATGGTACGATGCAGTATGTACAGAATTCATCACATCCATACATTATATTTACCCATGCTTTAATATTATGAGCTCTCTTCATTGGAATGTTTTCAACTATTTCCCCTTCAAAACTCATAACTTCTAAAACTCTTTCTTTTGTAAGATATGCTTCATTTAAGTATTCTGGTAAACGATGAATATTATGTGTACCAAACATGATATCTACTTGATCATATGTTTTTCTTACCTTCTCAACAACAGCTTCTTCTTGTGGCATACATCCACATAGAATTATTAATAAATTAGGATTATCTTTTTTAAGATTTTTAATTCTTCCTAATTCACCAAATACTCTTTGTTCAGCATTATCACGAATTGCACATGTATTAAAAATTATAACATCTGCGCCTGTTTCTTCCTCAACAAATGAGTAACCCAATTCTTCCATAATCCCAGCTATTTTTTCACTATCTGCAAGATTACCTTGACAACCATAAGTCTTAATTGTATATGTTTTGTCGATACCAAGACCAACTAGATTTTCATCTAAATTATATTCTACTTTGTTCGTTTCTTTATTTAATCTTTTGCGTGCATCCTTAATCGAAGGAGCAAAATATTTACTATAATCTTTACTCATATAAACCACCTTTATGAACTATTATACCATAATTATAATTATGCAGCAAGAACATAATTTTTCAATAAATTTTATATAATTTT
>JAEYQM010000023.1 GCA_023410025.1 Bacillota bacterium | reverse complement strand
ATTTTACCATTTTTTTGATAATGCACGATAGAATACCTCACCAATTTGTAAGTATCCTTCTGTAGTAGGATGCATTCCCATTGAATTACCAACTTGTTCTGTTGTTGATGATTGACTATTAACTGGTTTTGCTGATGCAGGCATATTGTATTCTGAATCAAATTGACCCTTAACATCAATATATCTTACAAATGATTTATATTCACTTCTCTTTGCAAAATCTTCTAAGGCTTTATTATAATTTAAGGCAGTTACAAATTGACCATAGTTATCACCATAGCTTTGGCCAATTGTATAATATGCACCAAGACCTGCATTTACTGAAGGTTGAGGTATACCAAGTAAAGTAACTTTACCATTTGGATAATCTTTATGATATTGATCAATAAACTTTTTAGCATTTAAAATTTGATCTTTGGAAATATCAAATTCTCTAAATGATCCACCAATTCCATTCCATGTTAATAAAATATATAATTCATCGATTGTTGAAACATTTAATTTAGCTGCATATTCAGCAAAGCTAATACCATTCTTTGCAGCATTATAGAATGGACTTTCTGCTCCTAAATAAGTTGACCATTGCCATCCACTACGACCTTCATAGTATTGTGTGGTAGAACCATATGTTCCTTTAATAGTTCCAATAAAGTTTATTTCTCCACCACCTTGTTTTATATATTTATCATATCCACTAATTAGCCAATAACCATTAGCTGTTAGACTATCACCAATACATAAGATATTTCTCTTTGGTTGTGCTGTTGGTTGTGACACAATTAATTTTGTTTGTTTAGAACCATAAACCCTTCCATTGTCATCACAAACTTCCAAAGTTAAATTATATGTTTGATTTAAATGTTCAGATGTAGGTGTAAATTCATAATATCTATTATATGCATGACCTACAGTTCCTTTTAATCTAATATAATATCCATAAGGGTTTTGTGCTTGTATTACACTACGATAAAACAATTGAAATGTATTATCAACAGTTAAATAGTATTCATCAGCTAAGAACACTTTTATTTCATATATTTGTCCACTGTCCTTTAACTCTTGAAGAAATTTTTGTAATTCCTCAAGTTCTTTTTGTATTTCTTTCTTATCTCTAATTACTTTATTTAGTTCACCTGTTGAATATAAAAGTTCTTCTTCAAGTTCTTTTATTCTTTGTTCATAATCTTGTACTAACACGTCATTAATCTCCATCGCTTTCTCTAAGTTTATTAATCTAGTATCCAAATCGGCATTTGCATCTGAACATCCCACTAAAATAAAAATAAAAATAAATACTAAAATAAATAATCTCTTCATACACACTCCTTTTTATAGATTAATTATTTATTATCTACATTATATCAAATATAAAAATATATTACAAGTTTAATATTGATATTTACGAAAATTTCATTTTATGATACAATATAAAATTGGAGGTCAATAATGAGAAAAATATACTTACTTATATTTATTGTTTTTTCCCTTTTGCTTACAGGCTGTAATCTTTTGTCATATAACACGGAAGATTTGAATAAATGGCGTGAAGAAGATTTACCAAGAAATATTAAAATTGAGATAAAAGCATCTAAAGATAATGTTGTTGTTCCTATAAATACAAAGGAAATGATAAACTATTCAATTTTAATAAATAATAAAGTTCAAGATAATAGTGATTTTAATGTTGTCATTAAATCATCGGATACAGGTATTGTTGATGTGATTGATGGCGAATTAGTACCTGTTAATGTAGGTAATGCTTACATTGAAATTTATTTATCAAAAAAACCTGAAGTATTTACAACTTTTCAAGTAAAAGTTGTAAATCCACTTAATGTATACTGCGAAAAAAGTGAATTGCTTGTTGGTGAAGAAATTGAAATTTTCTTAGAAAACTATCTATATAATAGTGATATTATTTATCAATCCAGCAATCCAGAAGTACTACATATTAATCAATATAAACATGCAGTTGGCCTTAAAAAGGGTGTTGCTGATATAATCGTAACATCTAAAGAACATGGTACAACAGCTTCTTTCACAATAACCGTAAAGACTATTGAAATAACAAAAATCTTAATTAAAAATGAACAATATTCAATGAAACTTGGTCAAGAAATTAAGTTTGATGCAACTATATTACCTAGTAATGCTAATCAAAAAATAATTTGGACTAGTAGTAATCCTAATGTTGCATCAATTGATGAATCTGGAAAATTAATAACTTTATCCGTTGGAGAAACAAGAATTACTGCCACTTCTGTTGATGATGATACTCAATATAGATCTTTTCTTTTGAGGGTATATCTACCAGAAATTGAAAGTATCAACATTGATTACGGATCGGAAACTGTATATGTTGGAGATGAGTTTAAATACAATGTCACTGTATTTCCAACAGAAGCAAAATATGAGATTATTTTTTTTAGTAGTCATCCAGATATTGCAACTGTAGATAAAAATGGAAATGTAAAAGTATTAAAAGAAGGATATTTTTTAATAGGTGGAACTTTTAAAGAGAAAAAAGACAGATGCTTTTCTTCTATGTTTTTTTCTCGTGAAGTTACAAATGATGTGGCAATATATAATATTCCTATAAATATTTACTATAATGTTAATTCTAAACAACAAATACAACTTAAAGCCAAGATTTATCCACTTGATGGTAATCAAGAGGTTATTTGGAGTAGCAGCAATAAAGATATTGCAACAATCAATTCATTTGGAATAGTTACAATTCATGATATCGGTGTTTTTAAAATAAAAGCAGTATCTAGAGATGATGAATCAAAATTTATTGAAATTGAATTAAATGTTGAAAAATCAGAGTCTAGTGTTCTTGAAGCTGTAACTCCAATATCATTATCAATAGGATCAAGTTTTCAATTTAATATTTATAGTGATAAAGTAGACATAACTGAGAGTTTTGAATTTATAAGCCTTACTCCTGACTTAATATCATTTAGTGAATTGGGTTTATGTACTGCTAAGACAAAAGGTGATGCATATATTATGTTTTATTCAAAAAAATATAATCAAAGATATCTATATTATATAAATATTAAGTAGTGATATTTTTATTTTAAAAATTAATTTTTAAAGGTATTTTATACCTTTTTTTTATATATAATTGAGAAAACAACATATTTATAATATATATTTACTAAATTTAGGAAATATGTTACAATATATCATTGGAGGAGATATTTACCTATGAGAAAATTCGTTTATTTTATTTTGTCTTTATCTTTGTTAGCGCTTGCAGGATGCGTAGTTACTACTAAAGATAATTACACTATTTTGTTAGATAAAGAAAATCTAAATCTTTATATGACACAAACACATACATTGGATTACAAAATTCAAAATAATAATATTGATGTGGTAAAAGAGGTAATAATCACATCAAACAATGAAAGCGTTGTTACTGTTGAGGGAAATGTAATAACTGCATTAAAGGATGGTTTTGCTACTATTACTATTAGTTTAAAAGATAATTTAGAAATATCTAAATCAATTAACGTAACAGTACAAAAGAATTTAAGTGTAATTGCTTCAAAAACAAATTTATTTATTAACGATAATATAACCTTAGTTTATGAAGACAAAGCTGACTTAGCTAATTTAGGTGTAACTTTTGAATCAACTGATGAAAGTGTTGTAAAAGTTGATAAGAAAGGCGTTGTAACTGCTGTTGGTAAAGGTGAAGCAGTTGTTATAACTAGATCAAAAACAAATAGTGTTGCTGTATCAATTAAGTTTACAGTTGCAATTGTTGAAATTCAAGATGTATTAATTGAAAATCAACCAATTGAAGTAAATATATTTGATCAATTTCAATTAATTGGAAAAGTATTACCAGCTAATGCTAATCAAGAAGTTACTTGGTCTAGTAGTAATCCAAATGTTGCTACAGTTGATGAATTTGGTCATGTAAATATCCTCAACAAGGGAGAGTTCACGATTACACTGACATCAAAACAAGATAGTTCAAAACAACAAACATATACATACAATGTAAATGTTAATCCAATTAAAATATTAACAAATATGAATATTGAAAACCCATTAAGACAATATGTTACTTCTTATGGATACAATCCAGATGAACGTCAACAATGGGTAAATGGAAGTGTTAACTATTATTTTAACTCTTCACTAAATTTAGATGTAAGAATTATTAACGTAACTCAAAATAAATATACTGGAACTGTAGCAAATAAAGATACAATTCAAGATGCTGAAAATCAAATGGCGGTAAGATCTGGTATCTTACATCCTGAAACAAAATATATTATTTATCATGATACTGGTAATCATACACCAGGAGCAAACGCTGAAATGCATGCAGCATATCTTATTGGTAATGACAATGCAACAAATCGTGCTCGTTCATGGCATTATACAGTTGATGAAAATAAAGTAATTCAGCACATACCTGACAACGAAGTTTCATGGCAGGGAGATCATTTCGATGCTTATGCATATGGAATAGGTATTGAAACATGTGTTGATTTTGGTTCGGATTTATACACAACATGGCAAAGAACCGCAAAGTTAATGGCTATGTTAATGGAAAAATATAATATTGGTCTAAATGCTATTAAACAACATCATGATTTTGATATACCTCTAGCAACAGGTGGATTTTGGAATAAAGATTGTCCACGTACTTTAAGAAATGCTAATCTATATGATTATGCAATTGATTTAATTAGAGCTGAATATATCGTTAGAACTGTTCTTAAAGATTATCAAATTTCATTTACTTCATTAAATCAAGAAATCGTAGACAATAGAGGGAAAATTATTAAAACTCCAGCTACTGCTACAAGAGTTGGGTACATTGTAAACATTAAGGGTGAAAACTATAACGAATCAACAGTATTATACTCAGTTATTCCAGGGGCTGATGGAACGACATCTGTTAACTTAAATGGAAATGCTGAAGATTTACAAAAAGCTAAAAACTTTGACTTAGCAGTTGCTAAATTACCAGAAGTTATTACTAAGAATGATATAAGTAAAGTTCAATCTGCTAGATCAATTTATGAAGATTTAAATGATGTTCAAAAATCATTAACAACTACATTTAATTTATTAAAAGCAAAAGAACTTGAATTACATCAATTAGATTCAATTGCTACACCAGTTATGATCAGTCAAATATTATTGAGTAATAACAGTGTTACTCGATATGGATATATCGAATTATATAACCCAACAAATAAAGACATTAGTCTAGAAGGATGGACATTACAATTTGCTGAAGGTAATAATGCCTTTACAACTGATGTTTCTAAACTTAACACACAGTGGATTTCATTTAATTCTGGAGATGTAATTAAAGCTAAAGGTTACTACTTAATCCAAGTTAAAGAAGGAAATAATAGTGGCAGTGCATATTTACCACTTGCCGATTATGTATCTAGTATTTTATTAACTGATAGTGGTAAGATTGTTCTTGCAAATAATAACACAGCAGTAACCTCTGTAAATGATGTTAATATAGTTGATTTATTTGCTTATAACAATGTCACTATTTCTGAAACTAATTCATATGATGGAGCTAGAAATGGTGCATTAGTTAGATGGGGTCTAATTGATACTAATAATAATAGTAAAGACTTTATTTTAGGAACTGTATCTCCTAAAAACTCTAGAAATGATATAATCAACTTAACTCCCTCTGCTATTCAAGAACATGCAATGGAAGTTGATACATTTATTAACTCACTTCCTAGAACATTAACTTTAAGTGATGAAACAAAAGTTATTGAAGCAAGAAACAAATATGAAGCATTATTAAATGAAGAAAAAGCATTAGTAAAACTATTATCTCTTCTTGAAGATAAAGAAGTTGAAATGATGGGTGTTAAAGATCCTAATATTGCTTTAATATTTGATGTAGTTCGTAAAATTCCAAAGAAAATTAATAATGACTTTACATTCCCAACAACTAATGGAATTATTTATTCTTATAAAGATAGTGAAGATACTTCAATGTTTAATTTACAAACAGGTGTATTTACAAAATCTAAATTCGAATATAAACCAACAACAATTGTTGCTTCTATAGGTGATACAAAATATGAATTCCAAATTAACTTTGGTTTATTAGATCAAGGGCAAATTACAGTATTTAATACTGGATCAATAGCACCAAAATCTGGAGGTCAAACTCAAGATGGTAAAGGTTCATTTGACGAACAACTTGCAAATATTGGATTTGGTGGAATAAGTATTGTTGTTGATAATAAAGTATACTTTATTGGTGAAGGTTCATTTATTAAATTAAATAAACCAGCAAGTGGAAATACACTTACTATTAATCATTTACGTCCATATGGTTCTTCATCTGATACAACAGCTTTATATAACCAATCATTAATTAAAGGTGTCTCTACAGCTTATAAAGGTGATGGTGTATTATACTTTAATGACAGTGATGTTGCATTAACATTTGACCCAAGCTTAACATATGGTAGAAATAACTCTAGTACATATGGTTATGGTAAATTAGTATTCTCACCAAATGCTGATGGTACTTATACAGTTCAAAAGAAATGGGCTGATACTGGTACAAATACAACAACTAACGGAACTCTTCAAACATTACAACCAGGTGAATTCCTATATTGTCCACATACATATAATACAAATCAAAATGGTGGAACGTGGTTAATGCAAGAAGGTAGTGGTTATACTGGTGTATTATCAGCAGGTAAAGTAATTAAGATTAATTATTACAAACCAGCATTATAAAAAATAAGAGCATTGATTAAAAATCAATGCTCTTTTCTTCTATTTTTTAAAGTTTTTTCTATTATTAGCAATTGCTATTACTCTATTTTCTTCATTCTTACAAATCATTAAAGCTTCATCAACGCCCATACCAGGTTTACCCAATATTTGTACTGCTTTACATGCTATGGCAATATTTGTTGTTACATGTGCAGAGATTTCAGTTTCATTACATGTCCCTCCACAATATGCTAAAACATCTTTTCCTTCACAATATAATATTGCTTCAATTGTATTATTGATTCCACCTAAATCGGGAGTTTTTATTTGAACCATATGTCCAGCTCTTTCATTTACAAAATCAATAACATCTTCTAATGTATTACACCATTCATCAGCTACGATTTCAACTTGAATATTATTTTCATCTAATCTTCTTGTTAATTCTTTTAGGTAGTAAATCGTCTTTTCTTTCGATCCTGCATCAACAGGACCTTCAATTCTTAATTTAAATGGCTGAGCTAATTCTTCTAATTTCTTAAAGTATTCAACCATTTTATCTATATCATAGTTAAATGCCATACCAATTGTTCCATATGTATCAATATGAAACACTGGATTATAATCTTCTCTTTTTCTTGTTGTAATAACTCTATTCGTTAGCCATTTTAGATATTCTATTAGTTTTTCACCATTCATACCTAATTTATTAAGATTATTAAATAAAGCATGAGGTAAAGCATCAACTTCCTTAAGTATCATCTTATCAACATTTAAATAGCGATCATCACCAGATTGAGTAAAGATTGGCACATATTTATAAACATCGTCTTGAATATTATATTCTTTTCTTATAACTTCAGCTTTTGTTAACTTATTGGCCATAGCTGTAGCATTTAATAAAGCTTGAGTTAAACCATATCTTATTGCCATGTGAATTCTTTTGTTATTCACTTCTAATTTATCATATTTTTCAGCAAGTTGTTTAAACTCACTTACGTCTTCACCTATCAATAAAGGTTTAATATTGTCTTCAATAAATGGGATAAATTCTTCAGCAGTAAATAAAGCTTCTCTTCCTCCTGCCCCACTATATTGTACAGCTGCGCAATCTCCAATTCCAATACTTCCATCTTCAAGCACTAATTGAATTGATATTGCTTCCCCTGGTTGACGAATTGTTTTAAATCCTGGAGTAATTGGTTCCCCTAAATATATAAGCCCATCTTGTGATGCCCCTCTTTTAATAGCTTCTTGATCATCAAAATAAAAGCCAGTATAAGATTTAGTCACTAACACATCAATGATTTTCATTTTTCTCCTTCTTTCATAATTAATATATAATATATTATACCATATATTTTTTTTCATTACATCATATCTTTTTAAAAAAACTGAACAAAATGTTCAGTTCTTTTTATGATTTGCTATTTGTGCTCGGTACATATTAGCATAATATCCATTATGAGTTAAAAGTTCGTTATGAGTACCTTCTTCAACTTTTAATCCATGGTCTAAGACAACAATCTTGTCAGCATCATAGATTGTACTTAAACGGTGGGCAATAACAATTACTGTCCTACCAACTGAAACAACCTTTAAAGCTTTTTTTATCATTTCTTCAGTTTCTGTATCAATATGAGAAGTAGCTTCATCCATAATTAATATTGATGGATTGTGAATTAATACTCTTGCAAGAGTAATAATTTGTTTTTCACCACTACTTAAGTTTGAACCAGATCTTGTAATTGGTTGATTAATTCCAAGTTCAAATTTATTAATTATTTTTTCTCCACCAACCGATATTAATACTCTTTTAACTTCTTCATCACTTATATCATTTAAACCAAATCGAATATTACTTGCTATAGTTCCTTTAAATAGGGTTGGTTCTTGAAGAACAATACCTAAATGTTTACGATAAACCCTCTTTGGTATCTTTCTTATATCCATACCGTCAACGTAAATGGCTCCTGATTTATCATCATCAATATCATAAAATCTTAATAGTAAATTCATAAGTGAAGATTTACCACTACCTGTATGACCAACTAGACCTATCATTTGTCCACTTTGTACATCTATTGTAACGCCCTTTAAAACATATAGACCTTTTTTATAGCTAAACCAGATATTATCAAATTTAATATCTCCTCTATATTTTGCAATATCTCCAATTGTATCATCTTCAAGATCACCTTCAATAAGTTTAAAGATTCTATCAACTCTTACCATTGAGTGTTGGAATTCACCAACGTTAACAAAAATTGCATTAACGGGCTCAATTATTTTTAGTAAATATTCATTATAAGCATATATTAATCCCGCAGTTACGATAATATCTGAGAAACTTAAATATTGCCATCCAAAGTATGCAACTATAAAGGTTGTTATCGTTGCTTTAATAATGTTAATCATATTCCAACCAGCTGTAATATGTAATTTTACTTCCTTTAATTGTTCATTTTTAAAGTTTTGGTTGATGATATTAAATTCATGAACTGTTTGTTTTTTGAAATTAAATACTTGGAGAATATTAATACCATTAATAATCTCATTTATTTTAGCTGTTAACATACTTCTTAATTCATTAACCTTTTCAGCTAATACTTTTAAACGTTTCAAGAAGAATGCTACCCAAATATAAATTAATGGATATGCAACAAATGTTATTAATGCAATTTTCCAGTTTAAATAAAACATTCCAACATATGCAAAGACAAAGCTCAAAATAGTATTTAAAAATACATTTACGCTTAATCTGTATAAACCAATCATACCATCTACATCATGAGTAATTCTAGCTGACATTTTACCAGCAGGTTCAGACTCAAAATAAGAAATTGGTAATCTTTCAACGCTTCTCATTGCATCAGTTCTTGCATCTTGAGCAATCCAACTAACTACTCTATTTGTTGATAAGTGTTGTATATAAGTAGCTATAATTACAACAACACTCTTTAAAAATAATAACACAATAAGGATAATTAATGTTGGAACAACAGGGTTATAAAATTTAGAAATCTCAAAAGCATTAAGTCTTACTACGTCATATGTATAAGAACTATCCTCAGTAGTAACAACTAATACATTATCTTTAACATCCCTTTGCCCATTAATAACTTTTGAATTAGTAAAGTAGTAACCTACTTTATATATAACAATACTGGCGTCACCAATTACTTCATCATTATCATCTAAATGGCGATATTGAATATAGTATCTTCCATTAAACTCAACAGTCTTATCCCCATCTTCTTTTACTTCTGCCCACTCAAATTCAATTCCTAATAATTGCTCATCAATTATTCCCTTTACAAGAAGTGGAGTAATAAATCCTAAAATCTGAACAATTATAATCATAAAGATACTTAAGAAAAAGAAACGATATTTCCCTTTCACGTATCTAAATAAACGCTTAAAATTTTTCATTTATGTCACCCTGTATTTGTTTTATATATTGCATTTTATACCAATTGTCATATTTTAGTAAATCATTATGATTTCCAATATCAGTAATTCTACCTTCTTGAAGAACAATAATTTTATCAGCGCCTGTTACAGCAGAAAATCTATGGGCAACTATAATATTCGTTTTATCATTTCTTGATTCTTTTAGACTTGCTATAATGTTTGCTTCAGTTAAGGCATCAACCGCACTTAAACTATCATCTAGGATTAAGATTTGTGGATCTTTTACTAAAGCCCTTGCTATTGATAATCTTTGTCTTTGTCCACCACTTAATGATCCTCCAAGTTCAGCAACCATTGTTTCTGTTCCCATAGGTAACTCTTTGATATCTTTTCTAAAATCAGCGATATTAATAGCATTAGTAATTTGTTCATATGTAGCATTCGGATTTCCAATTAGAATATTATCATCAACACTTCGTCTAAATAAGATATGATCTTGAGGTACATAACCTACTAGATCGTGAATATCTTTAATACTATATTCTTTAATATCAACACCATCTATTAAGATATTTCCACTTGTAATATTAAACTGTCTTAATAGTTGTCTAATTAATGTACTTTTTCCAGCCCCTGTTGGACCAACAATACCAATTGTTTCCCCTTTTTTAATTTTAAAGGAAATGTTCTTTATTGTTTCTGTCTCATCAAATGGATATTTGAATGATACATCTAAAAACTCAATTTCATTAAATTCAATAACACCCTTTGGATTTTCAATATCCTTAACATTAGGTTCAATACTCATAATTTCATTATATCTATTATCAGAAATAACTACATTATTAACAGTATTTAAAGTATTACTTAATATAATAAGTGGTGAATATAACATACCAACATAGATTAAGAATGTTACAAGCTCACCTACAGATATTTGTGAATGAATTACCATATAACTTCCAAAGGCAATAGCAACAAAATAACATATTGCATATACTAGTTCAAATAGTGGACCATATATTGATTCAAACTTTAATATATGCCACCAGGATTCAATATCTCTATCAATTGCCTTCTTTGTCTTTTGAAAGTCATTTTCCTCTTCTGTATAAGCTCTGACAGCCTTCACACCTTCAATTGATTCAAGAACCTTCTCTTGCATATCTGCATATATTTCTTGGTGTACCTTATAATATTGTCTTTTCTTTAATCTCTTCTTATTTAAATAGAAAATTGTAAACGGCATGATTGTAATACTTGCAACAGTAAGTAGGGGGCTAATAGTTACCATCATAAAAATTGCTGTAATAACCACACCAGAGTTAAATACTACTTGTTGTAGGAAAGTTGTTGCAAGAACAGTTAAATTTTGTAAATCATTTGTTGCTCTTGAAATTAAATCCCCTTTAGTATATTTTTCGTAAATACTAGCATCAAGATCAAATAAATGTGAAATATAATTTTCTCTAAGCTTGAATGACAATTCATGACCTAATTTATTAATATTGTAATGGTAAACTATATTAAGTATATATCTTAATAAAGGAATACAAAGTAATCCTATAACATAGATAACCAAACTATTTATTGTTAATGATCCACTTGCAATATCATCAATTGCAAGTCCTAAAAATTTTGCTGGAAAAGAAAGTGTAATTGATAAAGTTAACAGAATTAGTCCAACAAAAAGATATCTTTTATATGCGTACTTAAAAAACCATGAAATGTGTTGAAATGCTGTTTTCATAATAAATACCTCTTATCAATATTATAGCACCAATTTAATAAAAAGCAATATAGACAAAAAAACTGATGAATAATGCAAAAAGGCTTTATTTCATCAGTTTTAAACAAATTTTAAATATTATAACATACAATAAAATTTAAATCAAGTATTATTTTGTTTTAAATTTTAAAGTTTGTGAATATAAATGACCATTTCTTCCAATAGCTTCAATTTTTAATTCATATTCTGTATTTGCTTTTAATCCCGTTAGATTATATTCTGTTACAACACTAAAGTTGTTGTTTACATCAATAGCACTATAAGATGTGAATAACTTGCCATCTAAATAGATATTATATGTTTTTAAAATTGATTTATCATTTGCACTTGGTTGATCATATTTTAATCTTGCTGAAGTCGTTGTAATGTTATCAACAACAGCACCAATTCCACCCTTATTCAAATATTCAAAGTTTAAAGTTTCCACTGTACCATCATTAAATTTAATAGTAAAAGTATATTTCGAATCATAGTTTTTACTAAAAGCGGTAAATGTGTGTTGATTATATCCTGGTGTTGGAATAATAAATTCTGCTTTCTTACGATCACGATACTCTTCTTGAATGATTACTTCTTTCACATTCTTATAGAATTTACTAGACCAATTAAATGTAATAGTTTCATTATCTAAGTTAGGTGTTACTACTACTGAATCGATTAGTTCTTGTTTTGTTGCATCTTGTTTTGGAGCAGTTTTATAGTTATTAACATATCTTGTATTAATAACTTTACCTCTAGCATTAATTTGTCTAACAACGATTCTACTACCCTCAATATCAATAATATAACCTTTTGCGAAATCAAGTGGATCTGCAGTACCAATACTCTTGATTCCACCACCATTACCTCTTAAATAAGTAACACCAATTTGATCATTAAATGGTTTACTATCTAAGTATGTATTTGAAAAACTATCACTATGATAGTGTCCACATAATACCAAATCTACAGCGTGTTTTTCCATAATTTCCATAAATGGACGATTATAGTCAGTATTATCAACTACATTAACTGGAGCATGAGTTCCAACAATTATAAAATCTTGTTTATTTTCTGTAATAACTTTATCTAACCATTGTAATTGTTCGCCTTGATTATATGGTAAATCTGTATCAATCATTACGAACAATACATTGTTATATTTAAAATAATAACTTGCCCCTACATAGTCACCAATTCCATTTTGAGGGAAATTATAGTAACTTGAAAATATTTTATTTTTCATACTACCAACTTCATAATGTTCATGATTTCCGGGAACATTAAAGAATGGTAAATTTTTTAAATTTCCTGCATTAGTAAAGAACTTATTCCAGTCATCAGCATTTCCACCGGTATCAACTAAATCGCCTGTTTCAACAACAAATCCTATATTAGGTTGGATTTGTCTTGCTGCTGATATAACTGTTTCACTAATTTCAGCCCCATCAAAACCATCATAGTAATGAACATCTGTTAGAAAAACAAAACTAGTTGTTCCATCACCGCTTGTTTTAAAGTGATAATCTTCAGTATAAGTTCCGTCCCCTTTATTAACACGATATTTGTAACTTGTTCCTGGTTTTAATTTATCAAGAGTAAGTCTACAAACATTTCTAATTTCAAATGGAACTTCCATATCAACAATTGATTCAAAAGCTTTCATTGTTGTATAAGCAATTTTCTTATTTGAGTAATTTGTATCACTTACTTCAGTATATTCAACCGAAGTTTTTGTATTCTTAGTATGATAATTAATATTTACAGTTGTTGAAGAATCATATCCAAAACTTGTAATAATATAATATGCATCAAATTCATTTGTTTCAACAAGTGGTAACTCAATTTCTTCCCACTTTGCATGTAATGATAAATCTTTTTTAATTTCTTTGTTTTCATCAAATAATTCTGTATAATTATTATCCACATACCAACCAACAAATTCATAACCAACTCTTGTTGGTGTTGTAGATATAGTTAATAACTTACCATATTCAATAGTAATTGGAGCAATCGTTGTTCCACCGTATGTATAGAATTTAACTTGGAATTTATATGCTTCAAGTTTTGCATAAATATTTGCTGTTTCTGTAAAAACATCACTTTCAAATTCTAAAGTAAATTCTTCATCATAATACCAACCTAACAATTTATGTCCTTCAACTTCAACATCTGGTGGTAGAATAATGTCTCCTTTTTGAAACTCAACTTTTTCTATTAATTCATTATTTCCATAAAAGTTTACATAAAGTTTTGGTTCTTCTTTATTGCCACTACATCCTACTAGTAATATTGCTAGAAGAACTAAAATAAAATTAAATACTTTTTTCATGTTCCCTCTCCTATTGTATTATAATTTACAAACTTGATCAAAATCGTATTGTTTCTTATTCCAAACATCATTAAATTCTGCATTCTTTTCAAATAATCTTAGTACATAACTACAAACAGGTATAATTTGTTTATTTTCTTTCCTTGCCTTCATTACTACTTCATCAACTAGCATTCTTGCAATGTTTTGTCCCCTATATTCAGGATTAACATAAGTTGATGTAACTGCAATACTATCTTCAAAATATTCAAATTCAATCTTTCCAATTAAAGATTCGTTTTCAATAATAAATCTATTACTTTCTTTTTTTATATTATACATAAAAACCTCCATGTATATTATACAATAATTTTAATTTTATTACAATGAGGAATAAAAAAGATCTCACCTTATTTACCCGTAACCACATACTAAGAAAAGCTTAAGGCTGCTTCAATCACGACCTGACCTGGTTCACTACTTAATATTGGATACGGGTAAATAAACCGAGATCCTATATAAATTATACCATTTATAATTTTTTTATCAAGGTTTTTTTTATTTTGATTGACTTTCTAATTTAATATTATTACAATTATAATGTAAATATTCTTTTTTAATGGAGGAATAAATGAAAAAGTTTTTAATTGTTTTATTATTTTTCTTTGTTTATTTCTTATGTGTTAATAAATCTATTAATTATAAAAAAGAAATAATCAATAATACTAATGTATCAACTTACTTTGCATATACAAAAGATAAGTTAATTGTTAATCCAAAGAATTCTTATACAACTAAATTGTATTTAAATAATAGTGTTGATATCAATGATTTTCATTTAATTAAAGATTATAAATATTTTTCTACTCTTTCAAATTATCCTTATAATTATGATGGATCATGTGGATTTGTATCACTATCAATTGTATTAGGTTATCTTCATCAATATTATAATCCAATATTAAAAGAAGAGTTTTTGGATTTAGGTTCTAGTTTGGGTACTAATCAACATTTACATGATACCTTAACTGGCTATGGTTATTATATAAATAATCCATTCTATAAAGAACAAAGGGCATCTACTGCTGAACATATGCGTAATACTTTTTTTAAATTTAAGAATGATTTTATTGATTCTCAATATTCTAGTGATTTGTTTATTGGATACCATGATGGACCATTATTATACGATAATCCAGTTATTGATAGTATTAAATTTTATTTAGATAGGGATATTCCAGTTATAATTGTTATGAGAAAATATACTTATAATTTTTATGGAAGTAGTATTTCTGAACAAGGAACTTGGCACAATGTCGTTATTTATGGATATAAGGATAACTTATTATTAGCCCATATGGGTTGGCATGGATATTCGCAAATGAGTATTATTTCTCAAGCAAATATTCAAAGTTTTATAGCAATAGGAGATATTAAAAAAATCAGTTCATTGGACTGATTTTTTACTTTTTCTTAACTCTTGGAAGAATTCTTTCATCATTTTGTTTATTTCTTCCCCACATATATCTTTTGTTATTTCTACTTTATGATTAAAATTATTATTATCAAAGACATTCATAACACTCTCAACACAACCAAATTTAGGTTCCTCTCTTCCATATACAACTCTTTTAATTCGCGATTGAAGAATTGCTCCACTACACATTAGACATGGTTCAATTGTAACATACAAAGTAGCATCATCTAAAATCCAGCGATTTAGTTTTGTACATGCTCTATGAATTGCAATCATTTCCGCATGAAACAGACTATTCTTAAAATTATGGCGTAAATTATGACTTCTAGATACAATTTCATTATTAATTACAATTACACATCCTACTGGTACATCACCAATCTTATATGCTTTCCGGGCTTCTTTTATTGCCTCTTGCATAAAAATTTCATCACTACTCATTTTTCCACCACATGACAATGACGACATCTTGCTTCATATTGTTCTTTTGCTCCTACTAATATAATAGGGTCATTATATTTGGCCGGTTTTCCATTTATTAGTCTTTGAGTTCTTGTGGCTGGTGCACCGCACACTTGACATATTGCATTTAGTTTTGTAACATATTCTGCACGTGCCAAAATGTCTGGCATTACCCCAAAGGGTTCACCTCTAAAATCACGATCAAGTCCAGCAACAATTACCCTAATTCCTTTATCAGCAAGATATTCACATACTTCGATAATTTCATTATCAAAAAATTGAATTTCATCTATAGCTATAGCATAGGGCAAAGTTTGTAAATAATCATAAATTTCTTTTGCTTGAGATATTATTATTGATTTAGTTCTACCATTATTATGAGATACAACTTCATTTTCACTGTATCTATTATCAATCTTAGGTTTAAATACTAATACATCTTTTTTGGCGTATTCAATTCTTTTAATACGTCTAATTAGTTCTTCGGTTTTTCCGGCATACATACTACCTGAAATTACTTCAATCCATCCGTCTTTTAATTGTAAATCCATATTTATTCTCCTAATTATTAATATAATTTATTTTATCATAATACGACCTTTTTTTCAAGATTGAATATATTTTAATAAAAAACTTCTTATTTTCATAAGAAGTAATTTTTTATTATTTTAAAGCATTTGAAACATCATTTATCATTTGAAGAGTTGATGTATATCCGCCAGACACTAAGTACCATGCAGCACTATTTAAGAAATGAATTGGAAATAATGGATTTCCATTTCCATCTTTTAATATTTCATTGTCTAATATACCCGCTGCTGGAGTATCTGTTAATATACTTGAACGGTCAACAACTAAAATCATGCTTGGTTTCTTGTTTAAAATGTATTCATAGTTAACAGATTGGCCATGTGTTGATACTTCTATTGTTGTATCGGCTGCTGGTAATAATAAAGTGTCATGAACAAATCCAAATCTTGATCCTGGTCCGTATGCACTAATGCTAGTTCCGTTTACTAATAATACTAATGCAGTTTTGTTTCCTTTATCTAAATTTTTAACTTCATTTACTTTTGAAGTTAAATTTTCTGAAAGTTCATTTACCTTATCCAATTTATTAAATACTTTCCCAATCATTTCCATATTACTGATTACATCTTCTAAGTATTTATCTGATGATGTTTCAACATAGATTGTTGGAGCAATTTTGCTAATTTCATCATAATATGTAGCTTGACGACCACTTAAGAATATTACATCTGGTTCATAATCAAATATTGCTTCAACATCAGGAGCAGTTAATGTACCCAAATTAGTATCATTAACAAATTTTGATAAGTATTGAGGAATATTTCCAGTTGGAATTGCTATTTCTACTTCAACTTCTAAATTCATTATAATATCTAAAACACCTAAGTCAAACACAACAGCTTTTTCAATATTTTTTGGAACGTGGGCTACACCTTTTGAATGTGTAATTTCAATTGTATCCCCTTTATCTTTTCCATCATCAACTTGTCCACAGGCTGTTAATGCAACAAATCCTAACATAATAATTAGTAATAATAGTATTTTTTTCATACGATCCCCTTTCTTATTTGTAATATAGGCAAAAATGATTACCTTCTACTGATACAACATCAATATCTATGTCATATATATCTTTTAATTTGTTCTTACAAATGATGTCATTTGCATCTCCATGGTAAAGAATTTCTCCATTTTTCATTGCTACTATGTAATCTGCATAGCTAGTAACAAAGTTAATGTCATGAATTACAATAAGAACTGTTTTGCCCCTCTTCTCAACAAGTTCTTTTAAAATCTTCATTATCTTTACTGAATGATTCATATCTAAATTATTTAGTGGTTCATCTAATACTATGTATTTCGCATCTTGGGCAATTGTCATAGCAATAAATGCCATTTGTCTTTCCCCACCACTAAGTTGGTCTAAAAATCTATCTGATAAATGGTTAATTCCCATATAATCAATAGCATCATTAATTATTTTCTTATCATCTTCTGTTATTTTTCCTTTTGAATGTGGATATCTACCAAAACTCACAAGTTCTCTAACTGTTAATCGAACATTCATATGATTAGATTGACTAAGAATAGAAATTTGTTTTGCAAGAGAAGTTGATTCCCATTTTTCAATTGGTGTACCATCAATATAAATTGTTCCTTTATCTTTTTTAAGTAATCGACAAATTACTGATATTAATGTACTCTTACCAGCACCATTTGGGCCAATGAAGGCAATCATCTTATTTGTAGGTAATTCCATCCCTACATTGTTTAATACAATTTTACTTTGATATGACTTTAATATCTCATCAAATGCAATCATTTTTTTGCCCCCTTTAAAATTAAATAAATAAAATATATTCCACCAACAAAGTTAATAACAACACTAACCGTTGTCCCCATTTTAAATACATTCTCAACTATTAGTACTGAAGCAAGTAATGCTATATTACAAATTAGGGTTCCCCCAAAAATTCTTACCGAATGCTTATGTGAATTAAATATATGCGTTGACAATGATGCAATAATTAATCCCAAGAAAGTTATTGGTCCAACTAATGCAGTTGATACTGCTGTTAATATCGATATAGAAATTAAGTTTTTGAGAACTAATTTATTGTAATCTAGTCCCAAACTAATAGCCTGATTCTTTCCTAAACTTAAAACATCAAGTTTACGATAGTCATTTAAATTTAAGATAAATATAGCCACGGTAATAACAAGACTGATAAGTAATAAATTTGTATTTATATTATCAAAACTAGCAAACATTTTACCTTGAACTAGTAGAAATTCATTTGGATCTAGAATTACTTGCATAAATGATGATAATCCTCCAAATAATGACCCAAAGACCATTCCAACAAGCAAAAGAAAATAAATACTATTTTGTTCTCGTTTAAATAGGATTGCAAAGAGAATCATTGAAAAACCAACCATTACAATTAATGATAAGAAATAATTAAATGGTCCAGAAAGCATTTCAATTTTTCCACTCCCAAATATAAATACAATAATTGTCTGAATAAACATGTATAAAGAATCAAGTCCCATAACACTAGGAGTTAGTAATTTATTATTTGTAAGTGTTTGAAAAGAGATTGCTGAATACGAAATTGAAAAACTAACTATTAAATAGGCAAGAATCTTATTCAGTCTTCTTGGCAATTTAAAAGCAAGACTCTTCCAAGTTAACCCCATTGATACCGTAATTAGGGTTAAAACTAATATAATTATTAATGCAATAACAATGCGTCCAGAGTTAGTTTGAAGATATTTTTTCATTAGTTTGTACCCATCTTCCTTTTAAATATAATTATTAGGAAAAGTATACTTCCGATAACACTCATAATAACTGAAATTGAAACTTCATATGGAAATATCAGTACACGACCAATTATGTCACATATAAGGACTAGTACTGAACCAAATAATGCAGTAGTTAGTAATGATTTTTTTAAATTATCCCCAACGTACATTGATACAATATTTGGTACAATCAAACCAATAAATGGTATAGTTCCTATTGTTACAACAACTAGTGATGTAATAGTTGATACAATAATCAAACCTAGCATAACAATTTTTTTATGATTTAAACCAAGATTTGTTGAGAAATCCTCACCCATTGCCGCTATTGTAAATTTACCTGCATAAAGAACAGCAATTAACATAAAGGGAATACCAATATATAATAATTCATAATTACCTTTAGTAACTAGGGTAAAACTACCATTCAACCAAGTTGTTAGATATTGATTAAGATCAAACTTAAGGCCAATAAAGGAAGTGATTGCGGAAACAACATTTCCAAGCATTATCCCTAATAAGGGTACAATAACAGTATTTTTAAATTTAACTTTACGAAGGATTATCATAAATAACATTGTTCCTGCTAAGGCTACTATAACTCCAATTGTCATCTTGGCAATAACACTTGAATTACCAAAGAAAAATACAGCAATTAATATACCCAACTTTGCCCAATCCATCGTACCTGCAGTAGATGGTGAAACAAATTTATTTACAGAAATGGTCTGCATAATTAAACCACATATACTCATGCTAACCCCAACGATTATTACACTAAGTACTCTTGGAAATCTACTTTTCAAAAAAATATTTACATCATGTTCAATGCCATTTAATAAGTTTCCTATATTGAACTTTTCAACTCCAATATTTATGGATATAAACATAAGGATAAAAAGGACAATTATAAGAATAATATTCAATTTAAAAACCTTATTTAACTTCATATTTTTCCTCACAGTTAGCATATGCTAACTGTTATTATACTATTATTTATTAATTTGTCAAATCATATTATAATAATTTTTTTATACTTTTAGACTTATATAATAAAAAAATCACTATTTAATAGTGATTTTTTCTGTCTAATAAGTATTTCTTTCATCAGGTTCGATATGACAAATTGTATCTGTATGACAACAATAATATTTACTTATTTCATCATTTATCGTATGATCTAGTTCATGGGCTTCTTTTACACTCATAAATGGATTTACAATTATATGCATATCGATATATTTATAATATTCATTTCCTCTACTTCTAATATTATGAATATTGATTATTTTATTACTTGTTTGATATACTAAATTTTTTAATTCTTCTTCATTAACAACATTAATATCTATTAATATACTTAGTGTTTCTTTTAAAATATCAATTGAAGATTTTAATATTAATACCGCTATTATTAATGATACAATCGGGTCAACTATTTGATTAACACCAACTCTTATTAGTATTGCACTTAAAATTACACCAATAGATATTAAACAATCACTAAGCGTATGAAGAGCATCAATTCGTAATAATTGGGAATTATATTTTTTACTTTTTTTGTTTTCAATACTATATACAAATAAGTTAACTATTAAACCAAAAAGTAGTAATAATAAACCTGTATCTGAAGTTTTTACAACTCTAGGATTAATAAACCAAGTAATGGCATTTGTAATTATTACAACCGTTATAAAGAAAAGTATAAAACCAATAAACATACTAGCTATCGTTTCAAACTTATAATATCCATAACGATAGTTTTTGTCAGGTGGACGTGTTGAAAGTTTAAGTCCAATTATTGCAATTATGTTTGCTGAACAATCAGATATTGAGTGTAGTCCATCAGCAAGTATACTGTTTGAATTTAAAATAATACCTATTATTATTTTTATAAATACAACCAATAAATTTGCAAAGAATATAATAAAAAGAACCCTAATTACCTTTTTATTCAAGATTCACCTCTATTTTTTACCATTATAAGTTTATTCAAAACATTGAAAATAATGCTTATATCGGCAATTTAAATCCATTTAATTCAGTAAATATTTCACCCCAAATATTTATTAAATTAAATTGACTTATATATTCATAGATGGTATAATATCAAGGTAAATATAACTTACTATGATTTTTTAATCATGGCGGAAGGAGATAAAAAATGAAGAAAAATATTCACCCAAAATACAATGCAGTTACAGTTACATGTACTTCATGCGGGAATACATTTCAAAGCGGATCAGTATTAAAAGAAGTTCGTGTTGATACATGCTCTAAATGTCATCCATTCTACACAGGACAACAAAAATTTGTTCAAGCTGCTGGTCGTGTTGAAAAGTTTAATCGTCGTTTAGAAAAAAGCAGCAAATAAAGTAACTTAAGGTTACTTTTTTTTATTGCCATATTTCTCCCTTAGGTTCTAGAGAAAACTCCATTACTTCTTTAGTTACAGGATGAGTTATAATGATTTTATAACACCATAAAGCGATATCTAAATTATTAGGTTTTTGTGTTGTATCATATTTATAGTCATTAATTAAAGGATAACCAATATGGGCAAAACTTGCTCTGATTTGATTATATCTTCCTGTAATAAGTTCAATAAGAACTAAAGTATTTTTCCCATTATTCCTTACTACTTGATAGTTTAAAATAGAGCTCTTACCATCTTTGTGGACAATAGCAATATTTTCTTTTTCATCTTTTAGTAATTTAATATCGATTGTTCCACCCTTAGTAAGTGTTCCTTTAACTACAGCATAATAATATTTTTTCATATTATTTTTTCGAATATCTTCACTTAATCTTGAAGCAGCTTTTGATGTTTTTGCAAACACCATCACTCCACCAACCCTACGGTCAAGCCTATGTATTAAACCCAGGTACACTGCACCTGGTTTTTGATATTTTATTTTGATATATTCTTTAACAATTTCATTCATATCAATATCATTTGTAATATCTTTTTGACTTAATACATCTTTATACTTTTCCACAACAATCAAATGGTTATCTTCATATAAAACATTTAAATTATTTACATAATATTCTTTATCTTTCATCATATGCCTTTTCTATATATTCACTTGCTTTTTGAAAGTCTTTCTCATTTTTAATTGTAATTAATTTAGGTTTATTTTTAATATTTAATTGGATTTCAATTTCTTCATTAAAAATAACATAGGCAAAATAATTTATCTTACGGTAACACAATACATTTTTATAACCATATTCTGTTACTTCATCACCTAAAGATAACATAAAATCATTAATCAATTTATATAATGCTAATTGATCTCGATTTTTAAGTTTATATGTAAAATCATCATGATCAATTACTTTACTACAATAATTTTTTTCTAAAACAAAATATTGATTATCATACATTTGATATTTAATTAAATCAACTTGTACAGGTAGTGATTTAATTGAATGTTCATCATATCTATTAAAGTCATCACCAATTACAATTAAACGTGGATTATAGTTAATATTACTAACCTTATCTGATCCAAGTTTATCACTGATTAGCATTTTTATTTGACTTAAATTTTCTTTTATATAGTCAATATATACTAAACCTTTATTTATTATTTTCCCAAACTTTCCCGATCTATATTCAATAATAACTAATCTATAAGTTTCATCAATTGCAAAGGTTTCAATAATATCATTAGTACCTTGTTTTAATAAATAATTAGAGGCAAGTAAAGTTAAACCTAATAATTCATTTGCATTTTTTTCAATATATTCTCTTACTTCTTTAGTTGTTAATTTTTGACTTTTTAAAAGTTTTTCTTTGTTTATGTTTAAAATTCTAATATCACTCATATAAGTACCTCAAGTTAATTATATATTATATAAATAAAAAAGTAAAATAATTTAGATAAAAAAACTAAATCATATAATGACTTAGTTCTACTTTTTTAAATATAAAATTATATTTCCTTTTTTGCATTTAATTAGTTTTACTAATTCATTTTTACTTAATTCATTTAAATTATTTTTATTTACTATTAGGGCATTATTTTTACCAAGATAGAAATAAAAATATTTAGATGTTTCATTTACTTCAGTTATCTGATCCCAAGTATATTTTTTAGATTCAGATTCAATCTTTGTTTCAATATATTCTTCATAAAAATCAATTTGTTGTTTATCTCTAGAGTATGTTGAATAAACAATTTTATTTATAGTCTTATTTAATTGTACAGGATATATAATTAAAACTACAACTGAAGTTGCAAGCAATAATAATGAGAATAGTCGATCCTTAAAAATTAATAATACTCCAATTCCTAAAACTGCAAACAGTAAAGCCATTAAATTATATATTAATCTAGCATTACCTTTTGTTGTAATATGAAATTTATAAAAATCTCTAATTTCTTCCTTAGAATATGAAAATTCTGTTCTAATCATTATTCTTCAATATCTTTGTTTTCTACTTCTACAGGAATTTCAATTACATCTTCATCATTTTCTACTTCAGATGTATTTTCTACTTCTGTATATTCCACTTCTTTCGCATCTTCAACAACTTCAGCAGGTTCAGCTTGTTTAACTTCTTCTTCAAAAATTTGATGAACATAAGTGATTGGAGTCTTTACAACTTCTTTTTCAACTTTCTTGTATGGTTTAAGTTTTATTTTTTCATCTATAATTTCTTTTAAAACTTCTTCAGTTCCTTCAATTATATCTGCAGGATCTTTACTAATAATTAAAGGTTGTTTTCCTAAAAATAAATAATAGTATTGATTAATTTCATGAATATTTGTTACATGAATCCATTCATAAACTACAACTTTTGTAGGATCTGATTTTGATGTAATAGTAATATTTTCTTCACTAATTTCCATAATTTGTTCAATTGGGTTACGATTATAAAAATATTGACTAATGTTACGATCAATAATCTTTTCTAGATTAGCAATTTGGTAAACAAAATATCCAACAAAAATTAAAAATAATACCCCATATAATGGGCTTGGTTCTTTATTTATACCTGGAATATATCCAATAAAGTTTAATACTGCCCCAGCAAAACATAACACTGCTAATCCTATATAAAATAAATTAAAACGTCTACGGTAGATTAAATTATACATATTATAATATTTCATGGCTTTATAGTCTATTCTTAAAGTCATTTTTATCTTTTTTTCCATTTTAAGCCTCCTGTTTTTTATTATTATACCATAATAAACTTAATTTTAAAATATATATTTTATTTTTTATAATTCTATTGTATAATTATACTGTATTAAAAATAATTAAAATAAAAGGAGTCCGTATGAAAATTTTTATTAGTGCTGATATTGAAGGTGTAAATAACATTTGCTCTTGGGATGAGACTGAAGCAGGACATTTCCGTTATAATGAATTTAAAAGACAAATGACTGAAGAAGTGAAGCAAGCTTGTATAGCTGCTCATGAAGCTGGAGCTACTGAAATATTTGTAAAGGATGCACATGATTCTGCAATGAATATTTCAATTGCTGATTTACCTGATTATGTAAAATTACATAGAGGGTGGGAAGGTAGTATTTGTTCAATGATGGCAGGACTTGATGAATCATTTGACGCTTGCTTATATATTGGTTATCATAGCCCATCTAGATCGGAAGGAAACCCACTTTCACATACAATGAATACTCGTATCCAACATGTGAAAATAAATGGAGTTATTGCTAGTGAATTTGATATTAACAGTTTATATGCTACTTATTTAGGTGTACCTAGTATATTCTTAAGTGGTGATGAAATGTTAACAAAGCTTATTAAAAGAACTAACCCAAATATTGCTACAGTTGCAACTAAAGAAGGTCGTTTTGGAGCAACAATTAGTAGACATCCAAATATAACTAATAAAGAAATCTATGATGTTGTATATAATACATTAACAACAGATTTAACTAAAATGCATACTGAACTTCCTGAGAAATTTGATATTGAAATTCATTACCGTTCACCAAAAACCGCTTTAAATAATTCATTTTATCCAGGATGCCAACTTGTTGGTAGTGATAAAATTCATTTTTCATCAACAAATTATTTAGACGTACTAAGAATGTTTAAATTTACTTTATAAAAAAATACCATGATTATAAATCATGGTTTTTTTAATTTTAATCAAATTTAATAATTCCTGGAGAAGTAATATTATCTTTTGTAATTAATTCATTTATTCTTTCTCTAGTTAAAAGTTTCATTTCCAATACAATATCAATAACACTTTTATTTTCATTTTTTGCTCTATTGGATACTTCTCTACTTAATTCATAACCTAAAGCTGGTAGTAGTGCTGTAATAATAGAATTGTTTTCTATAAAATTAGCATTTTTATTTATAACTACTAATCCTTCAAGTGCTTTTTCCCTATATGTTCTAATTGTTCTCCTAATAAATGTAATACTTTCAAATAAACAAGCAAGTACAATTGGTAAATTAACATTTAATTCCATTTCTCCTGCAGCTACAGCGTTGCAAATTGTCAAATCATTTCCTTGAATATAGAAGCAAACTTGATTTACCATTTCTGGAATAACTGGATTAACTTTACCAGGATTCATTGTTGAACCGGGTTGAACATTTGGTAATCTAATTGTTTTATAAACAGCTTCCATCAATCTTAAGTCATTTGCATGTTTATTAATATTTAAAACAAATGTCTTAATAGCAGATGATAACCATGCAAACCCATCGATATGTCTTGATGCATCAACCATATTTTTAGCTTGTTTAAAATCTTCACCTGTAAATTGAGCAATGTATTTAACAACTTTTTTACTATATGTTTCATCAGCACTAATTCCTGTACCAACTACTGTTCCACCAATATTAATTTCAAGTAATGAGTTTAATGCTATTTCAATTTTTTTAATATCTCTTTCAACGCTACTAGCCATAGATGAGAATATTTGACCAAATGTGATCGGTACATTATCTAATAAATGTGTCTTACTAATCGTAATTACATCACGATACTTTTCTTCTATTTCTGTATATGCATTAGATAATTTTTTCATTTCCGCAATCAATTTTTTTGTTAATCTAATTGTTGCAATTCTACCAGCCGTAGGTACTACATCATTAGCTGATTGACAAAAATTAACATGATTAATCGGATGAACTTTATCATATTTACCTTTTTCACTACCTAACATTTCATTGGCACGATTAGCAATAACTTCATTAGCATTCATATTCATACTAGTACCAGCGCCACCTTGTACTAAGTCTGTGACAAATTGACCATGTAAACGTCCATTTAGAATTTCATCACATGCCATAACAACTGCATTACAAACATCTTTAGTTATAAAACCAGCATCATAATTTGCTTTTATAGCTGCTTTCTTTACCGTTGCTAAGGCCTTTATCATTTGTCTTGAAATTGGTCTTTTTGCAATTTGAAAGTTTTCTTTTGATCTTAATGTTTGAATTCCATAATAAGCTTCTGCAGGAACTTGTCCTTCTCCTAGGTCATCTTTTTCTATTCGAAATCTCATACCATGTTTTATAATATAAAATTCGCTTACAGCCTAACTTATATTATATCTCCTTTCATCATTTTCTAATTCTATAATTTATCCTATTTTGATATAAATACTTGATATATAATATTAAAGCAATATCAAAATTAATATTTAATATAACAATATATTATCATACTTTATAAATTAATTAAAGTAAAATATATTTTTTATTAACATATATATATATTTAAACTCATACCTTTATAATGAGGATAGAAAATATGAAATTAGAAATAAGATCTAAAGAAAAAAGACCCGGCGAAGTTAATATAAGCGGGTCAAAAAATTCATCTTTACCAATAATTTGTGCTAGTCTATTATGCGATGAAGATGTAGTTTTAGAAAATATACCTAATATAACAGATGTACTAACTTTAATTACTATTCTAAATAAAATTGGAGTTAAAACGACATTTAATAATAATACCCTTTATATAAAGAAAAGCAGAAAGATTAGTTCAAACATTAGTGATTCACTGGTTGGGAAAATGAGAGGAACATATTATTTAATGGGAGCTTTGCTTCCCCTTAAGAAAAAAATAATAATTGCCTCTTCTGGTGGATGTAAATTAGGTAATAGACCTATTGACTTTCATTTAAATGGATTTCGTAAAATGGGGGCATATATTGATTTAAAAACTGATAAAATTTATCTTAAGAGAAAAAAATTAATTCCTTCATTAATTGACTTAGCCTTTCCTTCAGTTGGGGCTACTATTAATTTAATGTTAGCAGCCACTAAAACATTAGGTTGTACTATTATTAACAATTGTGCTAAAGAACCAGAAATTGTTGATGTTGCTAATTTTATTAATAGTATGGGTGGAGATATTAGAGGTGCTGGTACAAAACAAATAATTATAAATGGTGTATCAAAACTTAATAAAACAACCTATAAAGTTATGGAAGATAGAATTGAAGCCGGAACATATTTAATACTAGGAGCAATTAGGAATGGTGTAACTATTCATAATGCTAATCCTAAAAATATTAGATCATTAATTAGTCTACTTAGAAATTCTGGTTTTAAAGTTTCAACAAGAGGTAATCAAATTAAACTAGAAAAGAAAACTAATTTATCACCATTTAAAATAGTTACTGGACCTTATCCTGGGTTTCCTACTGACTTAGGTCAACCACTTTCAGTTTTAGGGCTTATCATTCCTGGCATAAGTACTATTAGAGAAACAATATTTAATAATCGAATTGCGCATATTGGTGAACTTAGAAAAATGAATTGTAATATTAATTTAATTGGTGATGAAATTGTTATTGGTCAGACTGAAAATATTTTACCAGCTACTACTTATGCAAACGATTTAAGAGCTGGAGCATCTTTAGTACTTGCCGCTTCAATGTGTGAAGAACCTTCTACAATTGATAATATTGATGTTTTCTTAAGAGGATATGAAAATCCAGTAGATAAATTAGCTAGCTTTGGCATAGAGTGTAATCTTATCGAGTAAAAACAAAGAAAAAAACAAATCTTGAAGTGTCATTTTATTTGTATCAATAGCAAATAAATTGTTACTTTTCATAAACTGGGCAAATTTATTTTCCCTATGTATTAACATTGACTCTACAAATATATTTGTAGAGTTTCTATCGTTAAATATTAATATATTATAATCATCTTTAAAAACTTGTTTTATATTAATAATATCTATATTGTCTTTTTTTAATTCTATAAAATTATTTAGTAAATTTCTTTCGATTTTCAATGATGGATAAATATCAGATGATACTATACCTATATTATAGTAATTGATATTTAAATCCATCATTATTTTTTTTCCACAATCTATTGCTTTTCTTTTGTCTTCAAAATCAATAAAATCATGTTTTAGATAATTTGGTACAAATAATAAATGATTTGCTTCTTTTAAATCTAATATATATACTTCATTTTCTACTGTAATTATGTTTTTAATATAATCCTTTGGATAATCCCCAAAAATTATTCCATCAATTTCTTTTGTTTCAATTAGTTCATTTGTTTTTAATGAGACATCTACATAGTTTTCAAGATCAATTATATCTAGTTCTTTATAATTAACATTATTAACATGACATATTTCAATAATCTTTTTCTTTGAACCAATAATTTTAATATTACATAAGTTAGAATTAATTGCATTAATTATCCCTCTTATCATATCAATTCTATAAATACATATTCCTAATAATTTATTCATTTTATCACCCAACTTACTATAGATTAATCAGGCGTAAAATATTGTTGAAACGTGCGATAGACAAAATAAAAGGTTAGAATTAAATCTAACCTTGTTTTTTAAGTTTCAACATACCAATACTAAAGAAAATAAGGGATAAATAAGCAGATATAATAAAACCATAATCTGCATAAAAATCTGGAATTTTATCAAGCCTTGTAGGAATGATAAAACAAATGGCAAAGAAAAATAGCCCAATTAATATTGATATAATAGGTAATATTTTTTTCATCTTTACTCCAATATATCTGTTGTCATATAGTCAATTCCCCAACTTATTAACATTAAAGCAATTATGGGGTTATTAACTGTCCAACAGTTTATTTTTATATTATATAAATGTAATTTGCTTACTAATTCTGGTGTTACTGAACCATGATGAATATCTAAATCAAAATGATATTTGCAACATAGATCAAATATTTCATCTGTAAATTCCGAACATAATAGTTGTATTTTTACAAAACTACTAACTTTTCTTACATGTAATAAATTTTCAACATAAAAAGAAATAAATGTTGTATAGTTTAAGTAATTTTTATTATTAATAATACTAATTACTTTTTCAATATCTTCTGGTTCAAATCGGTTTTTAAATTCAACTATAGCTACTTTTTCATATTTCTTACAAATGTTTAGATATTCTTCTAATGTTGGAATCTTTAAATAATTTTTTGTTTCTTTTGTATCAACATCATATAGGTTTATTTTACTTAGTTCTTCATACGTTGAATCTTTAATTACTAAATTAATATTAGAAACTCTTCTTGTATCATCATCATGGATAACAACAAAAACACCATCTTTTGTTTTGTGAATATCACATTCCATACCATAATAACTTTTATTACCAGCAGCAATAAAACTTGCTATAGTATTTTCTCTTTCTAATCCACTTAACCCCCGATGGGCAATCATTTTTGTTTTGTTGCAATCAATTTTTAAAGTTTCCATTTCACACACCTATTATCTAATATTATACTCAAAAGAAGACAAATGTAAATGTATTTTCTTAGTACTCTAAAGGATACTTATTTGTTAATTCAATTACCTTGTTTTTTATTACTTCAAGTTCTTCTTGATTATCTTTATTTAATATTGCTTCATGAATTAAATCGGCAACATAAATCATTTCTTTTTCTTTAAATCCCCTAGTAGTCATAGCTGCAGTACCTAGACGTAATCCACTAGTAACAAAAGGTTTTTGAGTATCATTAGGAATTGTATTTTTATTACATGTAATATTTACTCTACCTAATAATTCCTCAGCAAACTTTCCTGTTATATTCTTTACAAATACATCAACTAATAATAGATGATTATCAGTACCACCACTTACAATTCTATAACCTAATTCTTTTAAACGATTTGAAAGTGCCTTACAATTTTTGATTACTTGTTTTTGATATTCCTTAAATTCTTCAGTCATCGCTTCTTTAAAACAAACGGCTTTTGCGGCTATAATATGCATTAAGGGTCCGCCTTGAATTCCAGGGAAAATTGTTTTATTAATTTTTTCAGCAATTTCACTATTATTTGTTAGAATAATTCCACCTCTTGGACCCCTTAGCGTTTTATGAGTTGTTGAAGTGACGATATCAGCATAGGGAATAGGTGACTCGTGTACTCCTGCTGCAACAAGTCCAGCAATGTGAGCCATATCTACCATTAATAATGCATTTACTTTATCAGCAATTTCTCTAAATCTTTTAAAATCAATTGATCTAGAGTATGCACTTGCACCAGCAACGATTAATCGTGGCTTATATTCAAGGGCAATTTTTTCTATTTCATCATAATCTAATACTTCATCCTTATTTAAACCATATGAAGAGAATTCATAATCTATACCAGAAAAGTTAATTGATAGTCCATGAGTTAAATGGCCACCATTGCTTAAACTCATTCCTAAAACACGATCTCCATGTTTTAACACAGCACGATATGCTGCCATATTTGCTTGACTTCCTGAATGAGGTTGAACATTTGCATACTTAACATTAAATAATTTTTTAACTCTTTCAATTGCTAAATTTTCAATTTTATCAACATATTCGCATCCACCATAATATCTCTTATTAGGATAACCTTCTGCGTATTTATTTGTTAATATACTTCCTTGGGCTTCAAGAACTTCTTTAGATACAAAGTTTTCTGAAGCAATTAATTCTATATGATTATATTGTCTATCTTTCTCTTGATCGATTAAATCAAAAATATCTTTATCTTTTTCAATTAATGCCATACTACACCTCTATATAAATATTATATCAAATTTTAAGATAAAAATAAAGGAAAAACACGTAATATAAATTTATTTTAATTGTTATGTATAAAAAAACTCATCATAAAATTGATGAGCATTTTTTTAATTATCTTCTGCTTTTTTTAACAACAATAATTGAACTTAATAATCCAATTATTAAAGCAATTACTAGACCTACTATTGCTGAAATTAAAGTTGTATTTGTCATTATAACTCTAAAGCGATAGATTCTAGCTATATCAATCTTCACTGTGAAGATTGAATTAATAATATTAATTAATAGATCAGTTAAGAAATATGATGCTGTTCCTATTGCTAAGGCAACAATGATATAACTTATGAAATTCATTCTTATCATTGATTTAGTATATACTCCAATCTGTGATAATTTCATGATATTCATCTTTTGACGTCTTTCTTTTAAATAAATTAGTCCTAATGAAAGTGAAATAGCCATAAATAAGATAAACATATAAACACTCGAAAGAATTTCTAATGTATAGTTAATACCATTCATTTGTTCAGTATTATAAAAATCTGAAAATAAGTAATATACTGAGATATTTGTTTCTTCTTCATATCCTTCATCATCGACTAGTACAATTTCTCCTTGTGTTTCCACAAATTCCATGTATGGTCCAGGAACAGAATATTGAGGTACTAAAACAAATCCTTTTTTATAAGCTTCTTGAATAAGTTTAATTCTTTCTCTTGCATTTAATCCACTTAATTCTACTGTAACTGAATTATTATCATATATAAAGTTTTCAGACTTATATAAGTCATAGAATTCTTCACTTATAAACATTAATGGTTCATTTGAATGTACTTTTGAAACACCAGCAATTGTAAATGTATAATCAACACTTCCTTTTTCTGTTTCAAATGTCATAGTAAATTGTTTTCCACTAATTTCACTGCTATAATTATTTTTTATTAATGTTTCAGTTGTATAACTTGGAAATATTTTTCTAATTAACTCTTGAGATGCAATAACTTTATTGCCTGTTAATTTAGTAATTCCACTATCTTTAATTAATAGACGACCATTTTTATCAGTACCTAAATCATCATCATAACCAATAAATCCACGATAGTCATATAAGCCATGGAATGTTCTTAATTTTTTATTAGTTGTATTATTTGTTGTGTACATTGCATTTAAAACATTTATATCTTCTTCATAGAATTTATATGTTTTATAGGCATCTAAATAATTTGGCACAACAATATAAGCATATGGTGTAGTGACTGTGTGATTTAAATAGTCATCATTTTTTGTTTTTTGTCCTAATCCATTAATAAATTGATATTTATTTGTCGTTATTTCATAATCATAAAAATCTAATTGATTTGTTCCAATAATTCCTGATACAGTATATGTTTTTGGAGTTGTATGATGATATAAGTAATTTGATTCTGCTGGGTTTGGACTAATATAATAGATATCTCCTACTACAAATTCTGTTCCAATAAGTGAACTCATACTATATTCACCAAATCCATTTTTATTTAAGAAATGGTCAGCTACAACATCAGTTATCAACATTTCATTTTCGTTCGTTGGTTTAGTTCCATAAATTAAATTATAATCATTGTTTTCATTATAAACATAATAACCGTAATCAGTTCTTTGATTTTCTCTCCAATAATATTGGATTCCTCCAATTGATTGATTAAATCTTAATGAAACTGAAAGATCTTCAATTATGACATTACCATAATTGGAATCACCATAATGAATATTAGCATCTTTAAATATTTTATTGACAGTACTAATTTCTTGATCAGTTAAACCTTCATTACGTTTAGATACAGTTTCAAAATATTTATAAATTGTATCATCTTCATTAGCTCGAACAACATTATAGAAATCTATTTGATTTGCTTCATGAATTGTTAGTGCCTTTAAATCATTGAATACATATGAACCTGTTTCTTTAAAATCATTATATTCTTTTAATATTTTGCTTTGTTCTTTTTGAATATTAGTTGCAACTATTGCAAGTGAGCATAGTAGAACTACAAAAAGATTAATTAATAAACTTTTTCTTAGTTGGTATAAGAAAATAGGCAATAAAAGTTTACTTTTAGGCGCTTTTTTCTTAATTTTAATTGGTTCAGCTTGAACATCATTTATTATATCATCTTCAACAACTCTTCCATCAACTAACTTGATAATTCTATCAGCATATTGAAAAGCCTTCTTTGTATCATGTGTTACAACTATAACTAATTTTTCTTTACTAATTTCTTTAAATAAAGATAGAATTTTATGAGCATTTTTACTATCTAGGGCTGAAGTAGGTTCATCAGCTAATATTACTTTTGAGTCTTTAGCAATTGCTCTTGCTATTCCTACTCTTTGTCTTTCCCCACCAGATAAGTATTTTACTTTTTTATTTGCAAATCGAGACAATCCGACTGTATCTAGTACTTCTTCAATATTTACTTTTTTAGATTGAAGGTTTAAAACTAGTTCAATATTTTCTCTAACTGTCATGTGTTCAAATAGAGAATTTTGTTGGAATATATAGGCACTTTCATAATTTCTGTAATCAGCAATTTTATCTATTGATAGTCTTGATAATTCAACACCATCTAGTTCGATACTTCCAATGTAATCTTGATCCATTGTTCCAATCATATTAAGTAAAGTTGTTTTTCCACAACCACTTTTACCAACAATTATATTTAGACCAGCTGATCCAAACTTTAAATTCATATCAGATATGATTGGTTTGCTTCTTGTATAGTATTTTGTTAAATGACTAATGGTTAGCACTTAATTCACACCCTTCCTAATTTGCTTCATTCTTATAGATCCTTAATGATTTCAATTGGATTCTTTTTGATGATATTGAAGATCATAATTCCTAGACTAACTAGAATAATTGCATAAATTGCAAAATTCCATCCAACTATAGTTCCCCATGATACATAGTAAAAATCAAATACCATTGAATCATATAAATTTGTATAAACCAATTTATCCATTAGGAATGGGAATGCCCATTTAATAAGCACAGATGTTACTACAAAACTTAATACAGTATATAGTAATATTTCCATAATATATGGCATTACTACAGATGATTTTCTAAGACCAAATGAATATTTAATACCTATTTTCTTCTTTTCTGTATTAATAGTTATTGAGTTAATAATGTTTGAGAATATTAATGTTATTAAAATAAAAACAATTAATATTTCAGCCATTACTATTCTTGAATCTTTTGCATTATTACGCATTTGATTTGCATACTCAAATGATTCGTTTATTACATTTTCTTTATTTACAATCTTATTATAGTTTTTATCATTAATTTGAATAAGTACTCTACTATATGAATGTTTAAATACATAGTTTTGCATATCACTAGTATTTATAATAAATCCTAGTTCATCACTTTCGTATACACCAGAAATTCTTACGGCAATACTATATTTTGATTTTGTATATGTATACATAATAGCTCTTGCTGAATTTGAAGTTATTTGGGCATATGTAAATCCCAATTTTTCTAACATTGCTGATGAAACCAGTCCATAACCACCAGTAGCACTATATTTACCATGAATTAAGTTGTAAGAAGTGCTTGTAGAATCACGAAATACTACTTCATCATATTTTTTTTGTGGTGCGGTATTGCTATTATGAACTGTATATCTAACTGTTTCTCTAAACATTTTTAAATTATCCATAATTCTTAAATATCCTAAGAATGATGTAAAAATAGAATTATAAACTTTTAAGTTTTCATTAAATGCCATTTTCAAATATATATTATTTGTATAGTCATTTGTTAAAAAATCTTCATAATCAGTATCTATAACACCAACTATATCATATTTAAATCCATCAATCATTAGATATTCAGGTTCTTCAATACCTTGATATAATATAATTGAGTCTCTAACATAATCTGTTATTACTATTTCATTTTCATATTCAGGTTCAATGCCTTCAAGTTTAAATGAATCATTGTATATTAATAAATTATTAATTTCTTTTTTATAGAAACTATCTTCTTCAACATTACTTTTTGTAACTGGAATATTTACATCATATAGATGTGTTAATTTACTACCAGAATATTTTTGTTTTAATTCATCTATTTGTTCTGGTGTATAATACAAATCAAATATATCTACTGGTTGGCTAATAACCACATAATCACTATTATATTTTTGTTGGTGTTTCTTATATCCTACAGCTACATTATAAAATACATATGTAGATAATATTCCCCCAATTAAAGGTATTAGTAATAAAACAAGTAAAATTGATAAGCTTCTACTTAAATTACTTTTGATGAAACCTTTTGTAAATAATGCTTGTTGTGAAAAAGTTATTTTTGGTTCAATAAATTTTGGAGTTTTATCATTTGCTTCAGTAATTGGATTTGTATCTGATATTATTTGACCATCTTCAATTTCGATGATACGGTCACCATATTCAACTGCTGCTTCAGCTCCATGGGTAATTACAACTACTAGACGATCTTTACTAATTTCTTTCAATAAATCTAAAACAATTTTTTCGTTTTTTGAGTCAAGGTTACCTGTAGGCTCATCGGCTAAAATCATTGAAGAGTCTTTAATTAGAGCACGAGCGATAGCTACTCTTTGCATTTGACCAGAAGATATTTCATTTACTCTTGAGTACTTAATGTCTTCGATGTCAACTTGTTTAATTACTTCATCAACTCGAGAAAAATCAGTTTTACCTAATAACTCATAAGGAAGTTTAATATTTTCATACACATTCAAATCTTCAATTAAATTGTAGTCTTGAAAAACTAATCCAACATATGAGTTTCTATATCCATACATTTGGTTTTTAGATTGTTTTTTAGGAATGTTGTATAAACTTCTTTTACCTATAATTACATCACCATTAGTTGGACGGTCAACCCCTGATAACATATTCATTAGCGTTGTTTTACCACTACCACTTACTCCAACAATAAAAACTAATCCTTTGTCTGGTAAAACTAAGTTAATATTATGCAAAGCGCTTACATCTTCATAGATAGTTTTGTAAATTTTGCTTAGCCCTATTATCTTCATTATCTTATGACCTCCTGCCATTAAATTTTTCGTCTAGTCCTGTCTATTTTTGGAATTTCTTATCTATTATACCATTATAGACATTTAAAATCAATGATTTATTAAAAACGTTTTACTTTTGATACATATATATTATACATACCAATCTTATATGTAACTAAAAAAAATAAGTCAAATTGACTTATTTTTTACTATCATTTGGGTATTCTTCAATATTATTAAATCTAAGATATCCAACTTCTGAATCATCCAATTCTTCATTATTTTCTAATTTTTCTTGTATTTCATCTTCAATTTTTTCTTGCATACTTTTCTTTTTCTTTATATTATCATTCATAATTTACCTCCTATTTTATTATTAACAAATAGCTAATTTTAATAAGGGGTAAAATAAAAAATCCAAATCAATGGATTTTATTCAAATGGCAGGCCCAGGTTGATTCGAACAACCGAAATGACGGAGTCAAAGTCCGTTGCCTTACCGCTTGGCTATGGGCCTACTAACAAAAATGGTGGAGGGGGGCAGATTCGAACTGCCGAACTCGGAGAGAGTGGATTTACAGTCCACCGCGTTTAGCCACTTCGCTACCCCTCCATTTATGTTTGCAACATGCATTTGCTCTAATATCATACTATACAAAATTTAAAAAAGCAAGACTTTTTTTATGCTTTTTTTATTTTTTTAATTAAAAAGATTAGATTCAATCTAATCTATTGTGTGACATCTATATTATTATTAACTTTTATTTTCTTTTTAAAAATTATTTTAAAAATTTTTTTAAAAATACTAAATATCTTTTTTGCAAATGTAATTGGTAGTATAACAGCCATTATACTTTTCTTTGACTTTCTATATCCCGTCTTAACATTTTTTATCATTTTAAGAAAAGATTTTTTAATAAAATAGATATAAATTAAATATCCACCTATAAAGAATAAGAAACTATATATTGGTAAATAACCACTACTAATTGATAAAACTACTTTTAAAACAATAAAAACATTTAATAACCAAAATAATATTTGTATTATCCAATTAATAAATTTATTCTTGATAGTTATACTGGCACATATATCAATCATAATTGACATATATATCCCAAGAATAATAAATTTAATTATGATAATAACTTGATCAAGAAATGTGTAGCTCATTTGAATAACTTAGTAATGAAACTTGAATGATCTTTTTTGACTTTAATGTTATCTGCATATTCCATTAGACTAATATTGCCAGAAATAATTAAAATACCTTTTTCAATATCAAGTTGAATCATTTCTAATCCACTTCCACAAACTCTCATTTTCCCAAGTAATGTATCTAAAACAAATTCATTTTCATTTAGAGAATATATTTTTTTTACTCCGCTAATATTTAAGTCTTTGCGATTCTTTAATTGAATTTCTTGCTTTATTGTTTCATTCATAATTTCACCTCATAAAATTATATGAGATATAATTATTTATATGTTATTAAGTCATTAAAATCTTCTTCTATACTACTAAAATTACTTACCTTATATCCATATGGACTTGTTTTTGTTGTTACAAAATCAAGTTCACTTTCATTTAAATACATTAGTATTTTTTCTGTTTTTTCATATATTAAAAATAATTTTAAGGTTTTTTTCTCTTTTTTAATTGTAAACTTTGAAAAGTCATCAATTTCACTTATATAGCGGTGATTAGGAAATGGTCTACCTGGTTTATTAGGATTACCTCCCCATGACAATCTCCATGTTGATCTATTGTTTATGGTAATAATAGAATGTTTTGGTACATATACAAATTTAATATAAATTGTTAAATTCTCGCTATCTAATGTATAATCATATGGCTTTTTTTCTTCTTTCATCAAAATGAATCCCTGTTTTTCAAATACACTTAATTTATCTGTAATCTTTTTATTTCTCTGTATTGGTAAAATAAATATATTATAAAAAAGTGTGAGTAGTACTACTACTATAGCTATATAAATCATTTCCATATTTTCTTCTCCATTAATAATTCTAAGTCTTTTTTTAACACTATATGTAATCTATTGATATAATACCCTTAATTATTCTTAAATGCTTGTTAGTACTTTAGAATAATTTAATTTATAATTATTCATATCATTATTTGTTATTTTTCCAATAAGTTAGCATAAATAATAGTAAGATGTTTGAATAAAATAGTGTCTAAATATATTAAAATATTTTTTCTCAATAATATAGCCAAATTCTTTATATTGATTTTTATCTATTTCAATCCTATTTTTTTAATAATTTCACCTAATGATAATCTTTAAATTATTTTCTATAGGTTATATTATGTGTATAAACTCATTATATAATTTTTTATTAGTTATCATTAAACATTATATCACATAATTTTAGTTTTTAAATATTAAAGTATAAACTTTATCATTTGTAATTAATTAATGATTATGATAGAATAGATATATCGGAGGATTTTATATGTTTTTAATTGTAATTAATAATATACTATTTATTATTATTGTTTTTTTATTTGTAGTTGTTTTATCCCTTCTTATTACTCTTGTATACTACTATTCAAATTATATCAAGGAATCAAAAAGTCAAAAGAAATGGATTTATTCTGAAATGAATAAAGCAGCTAAAAAGAATTGTATTGTCTTCTTAGGTGATTCCTTAACTGATTTTTATAGGACTCATGAGTTTTTTTTAAAATCAGATATTTATAATCGAGGAATTGCAAGTGACACAACTGATGATGTTTTAAGTAGGTTAGATGACAATGTTATTAACATAAGTCCTCGAAAAATATTCTTACAAATTGGAACTAATGATTTAGGTAACAAAAAAAGCAAAGAGTATGTAGTAAATAATATTAAAAAAATTATTAATAGAATTAAAGAAGCTATACCAAATGCACAAATATTTGTAATTTCTTTATATCCTGTTAACTCATCAGCCATTGCCTTAAGTAAAATAATTGTTGGTAGAAGAAAAAATAGTGATATTAATTTTATTAATAATCAATTAATTAAAATTTGTGATAATAATAATATCAAGTATATTGATGTAAATTCAAAATTAAAAGATGGAACTGGAAATCTTATGAAAGAATATACAATTGAAGGGTTACATATATCTATTTTAGGGTATTCCTTAATTACAGAAATACTTCAACCCTATGTCTTTTAAATTTTAGTTTATTTTTATGTTTAATTATGGTATAATACAAAAACAAAGAGGTGGTTTTATGTCTATGGATATTCGTTTAACTGATCAAGAATTAGTTAGAAGAAAAAAAATGAATGAATTAAGAGACAAGGGTATTGATCCATTTGGTCAAAAATTTGAAAGAAACTCTAATTCTCTTGATATTAAGTCTAAATATGACCATTTATCAAAAGAAGAATTGCATGAACTTAATATAGAGGTTTCAATTGCAGGTCGTATTATGACAATTAGAAGCAAGGGTAAAGCTGGCTTTATGCACCTTCAAGATAAATACGGAGAAATTCAAGTATATGTTAGACAAGATATGGTAACAGAACAAGAATTTGAAGTATTTAATATGGCAGATTTAGGTGATATTGTTGGTATAACTGGTTTAGTTATCCGTACTAATACAGGAGAAATTACAGTTAAAGCAACAAAACTTACTCACTTAACAAAAGCATTAAGACCACTACCTGATAAGTATCACGGATTGCAAGATAAGGAAGAAGCTAGACGTCATCGTTATGTTGATTTAATCGTTAACGAGGATTCTAAGCGTGTTGCATTTATGCGTCCAAAAATTATTAGAGCAGTTCAAAATTTCTTTGATGGAAAGGGATTTGTTGAGGTGGAAACGCCAATTCTTCAACCTATTTTAGGTGGAGCAAACGCAAGACCATTCGTTACACATCATAATACATTAGATATGGATTTCTACTTAAGAATTGCTACTGAATTACCATTAAAGAGATTACTAGTTGGTGGTATGGAAGCTGTTTATGAAATTGGTAGATTATTTAGAAATGAAGGTATGGATTCAACTCATAATCCTGAATTCACAACTATTGAAGCATATTTAGCCTATTCTGATATGGAAGGTATGATGGATATTATTGAAGAATGTTTATCAACAGTTGCCTTAAAAGTTTGTGGAACAACTGAATTAGTATATCAAGAAAAAAATATTAGCTTAGCTCCAAAGTTTAAGAGAATTCATATGGTAGACGCTATTAAAGAAGTTACAGGTGTTGATTTCTTTAAAGTTACATCTACTGAAGAAGCTTTAGAAATAGCTAAGAAACATAATGTACATGTAAGTAAACATCAAATGGCATATGGTCATATTATCAATTTATTCTTTGAAGAATTTGTTGAAGAAACTTTAATTCAACCTACATTTGTATATGGTCATCCAATTGAAATTTCTCCACTTGCTAAGAAGAATTTAAAAGATCCTCGTTTTACAGATCGTTTTGAATTATTCATTAACAAGAAAGAATATGCGAATGCATTTACTGAATTAAATGACCCAATTGATCAAAGAGAAAGATTTGAAAATCAATTGAAAGAAAAAGATTTAGGTAATGATGAAGCTACTGAAATGGATCATGACTTTGTTGAAGCTCTAGAGTATGGTATGCCACCTGCTGGAGGCCTTGGTATTGGTATTGATAGATTAATCATGTTACTTACAGGTATTGATTCTATCCGCGATGTTATTTTATTCCCACATATGCGTACTAAATGATCGAAGTAATAATCTTATCTATTGGAATTGGCTTACTATTAAGCGTTGATGCTTTTGTTGCATGTACTGTATATGCTTCAAATGGCCAATATCCTAAAAAAAGCAAAATTTGGACTCCTATTTTTATAGGAGTTTTGCATTTTTTACTGCCTGTTATTGCTTATTTATTTTGTTCCATCTTTAGGAATAGTGTTAATAAATATGGCAATTTAATTGGTGGAGTAATCTTTATACTACTTGGACTAATGTCACTTATTAAAAAAGATGATGACTCTAAGGGTATTGTGGGGATTATTGGAGTTATATTATTATCTTTTGGTGTAAGTATTGATAGTATATTTATTGGTTTTTCATATGGATTTACAAACAAATTAATTATAATACCGGCAATTATATTTGGTATTATTAGTGCAACCATTACATTCATAGCTTTTATACTAGGTAACAAGATATCAAAATCATCGTTTAATACAGGATTATTAACATTTATTATTTTTGTTTCTTTAGGAATTTTAACAATATTTGGTATTATATAAAAAATAGTGTTCGAAAAGAACACTATTTTTATTTAAACATATCTTCAATATACGCATATGAGCTTTGAAATATATCTACAATTGTATATACTTCCGCATCACTAGGGATTAAACTAGATATGATAATATTATATTCATCTAACACTTCAATATTAAAAGTTTTTTTATTAGTAATAATTGCATCAAGTTTATCTTGAATTGGTTCTAATTCTTTTGATATAACTTCATACAATTCTTTATTTTCTTTTACTGCATCTAATATTTCATCAATATAAAAACTATAATTAATTAAACTTTCATATTTCTTTAACTCTTCAATATTATCACTAAAATTATATTTTAAATAATATTGAATTTCATTTACACGATCATATAAAAAATTATAACCTAATTCAAATAATTTTTCAACATCTTCAAATTGATCTATTTCAGGATTAAATAGTAAACCTGACCATCTATCATCACTAATAATATTCATAAGTCCTACTACGTCTTCAATTCGATCATATAGTATTGAACCATTTTTATATAGTTTATCTAAAAACTCAGAATTTTTACTATACCATTTTATATAGTCTTGAATCATTTTTTTACCCTAAAATGTGTAGTATATTTAATTTTTCCTTTTTTGTTTTTCTTCATGTTATTTTCAGCAAGTTTCTTAAATAACTCAACATTTCCTTCAATAATATCATCTTTTACAATAAATATACCTGTTGATGGACCAGTATAAAGATAAATATATTTTTCTGTTTCAGCAATGCTTTCAATTTGATGCCATCCAAATACGGCTTTTCCTTCCATTACTGAGCTTGTTCTAACAATTTTTGCTTTTGTAACTTCAATTGTATCGTATGAATCTTTTCTTTCTTTTGTTTCATTCTTTACGATGTTATTAATTCTTGTTATCATCATTAGTGGTGTTGCAAGTACAGAAAATGCAGCAAGACCCCATAATACAAATACTTGACTGATATTTCCTTTATCTCTAATTACTTGAAATGTGTTTATAACTGCAATTACAACTACGAAAACGGCAAGAACTAAAATAAAATATGTTGATGTAGTTTTGTGAAACATATGAAATTTATAAAATTCTTTATGTTGTTGACGACTATAATTTGTTTTTGAAACGACTCTATCCATTTTATACCTCCAAATTCTTTATTATTATACCATAAAATGTGATTTAATGTTAAGAAATATTTATATTTGTGGTATAATAATTAAAGGTGATTTAAATGGATTATTTAGTTAAGGCTTTAGCCTTACAAAATCAAGTTAGAGTATACTTGGTAAAAAATAAGGATATTGTTAATGAAACAATAAGAAGACATGATTTATGGCCATCTGCATCTTCAGCATTAGGAAAAGTTATGTCAGTTGGATTAATGATGGGAGCAATGCTTAAAAACGATGAAGCATTAACTATTAAATTGAATGGTAATGGACCAATTGGGAATATTATTGTTGATGCCAATGGCACAGGGACAGTTAGAGGTTATGTTGATAATCCTCATATTAACTTTGTTGGCAAAAATGGATTAGATGATTCTTTTGCAATTGGTAATAGTGGTTTATTAGAAGTTATTAAAGATTTAAAATTAAAAGACTTCTTTACTTCAACAATCGAAACAACAGGTAATGTTGCAAGTGACTTTACATATTATTTTATGGAAAGTGAACAAACTCCTTCTGCTGTATACCTTGGTATTCTAATTGATGTTGATAACAAATGTAGAACTAGTGGGGGAATGGTATTTCAATTATTGCCTGGAACTAGTGATGAAACAATTACAAAACTTGAAGAATGTTTAAAACGAATTAATTCTGTTTCAACTCTTATTGAAAATTGTTCATTAGAAGAAATATTAGAATTATTATTTGAAGAAGATTTTGAAGTTCTTGAAACAAAAAATGTGAAGTTTGAATGTACTTGTAGTAAAGAAAACTTTGCACGAGGTCTAATTACTTTAGGCGTTAAGGATTTAGAAGAATTATTACACGAAGAGAAAGAAATTAAAACAACATGTCATTATTGTTGTGAACAATACAGTTTTAATGAAAGTGAAATTGAAAAATTAATAGAGGAGGCAAAGAAAAAATGAACAAAGAATTTTTAATAGATTTTGCTAAAAAGATTTTTTCAATTGATAGTCCTTCAGGTTTTACTAATAACATTATTGATTATCTTGAAAAGGTTGCAATTTCTAAAAATTTACAATACGAAAAGAATAAAAAAGGCAATCTAGTTATTACAATTCCTGGTAAAAATGACTATACAATTGGATTTAGTGCCCATGTAGATACACTTGGTGCTATGGTTAGAAGTATTAAATCAAATGGTACTTTAAGTTTTACACAAATTGGTGGTCCAATTCTTCCAACATATGATGGAGAATATTGTAAGGTTTATACAAGAGATAATCGTGTATACACAGGAACATTTTTATCTGATGCTCCATCAGTTCATGTATTTGATAATGCAAGAACTCTTGAACGTAATGATAAGAATATGCATATTCGATTAGATGAAAAAGTATCTTCTAAAAAAGATACTGAAAACCTAGGTATTTCTAATGGTGATTTTATTGCTGTTGATCCTAAAACTATCTTTATGGATAATGGTTTTATTAAGTCAAGATTTCTTGATGATAAAATTTCTGTAGCTATTTTATTTACAGTTATTGAATTTCTTCATTCCAATAATATTACTCCAGAAAACACATTAAAATTTATTATTTCAACATATGAAGAAGTTGGTCATGGTGCCAGCAGTATTCCTGATTTAGATGAAATGATTGCTGTTGATATGGGTTGTGTTGGGCTAGACTTAAGTTGTACTGAGTTTGATGTATCAATTTGCGCAAAAGATGGTTCAGGACCATATGATTACAATATTACAAATAAATTAATTCAATTATCAAAAGACAATAAATTAAGTTATGCCGTAGATATTTATCCATTCTATTCTTCAGATGTTTCTGCAGCTTTAAGAGGTGGAAATAATATATGTGGTGGTTTAATTGGTCCAGGGGTTGCTGCAAGTCATGGTATGGAAAGAACCCATATGGATGGAGTAGTTAACACTTATAAATTAATTCTTGCTTATATAGAAAACTCTCACTAAAAGTGAGAGTTTTTAATTTCCTTGATTAACTTATTTAATCGACATATAGGAAGACCCATTACATTATAATAGTCACCATCAATTTTTTCGATATATTTAGCAAATATGCCCTGAATACCATATCCACCAGCCTTATCATAAGGCTCTTTTGTTGATATATATTCATTTATTTCCTCATCTGACATTTCAGTTACATAGCATTTTGTCTCTTCAACAAAACTATACAAACTATCCTTATAAATACAAGCAACTGCCGTATAAACACTATGAGCTTTTCCCGATATTCTTTGAATCATTTTGTAGGCTTCTTCTTTAGTTTTTGGTTTTCCAAAGCATTGATCATTACATACAACAATTGTATCAGCACATATAATTAATTCTTCCTTATGATTTAGGTTAATAAAATTGGCTTTTTTTATTGCAATTTTTTCTACCATTTCAACATAATTACTATATTCTACTACTTCATCAACATTAGGGGAAATGACAGTAAATTCATATCCTAAAAGTTCTAGTAATTCTTTTCTTCTTGGGGATTGTGATCCTAAAATAATTTTCATTTATTTACTCCATCTAAACAAAAAGAAGCATTATTTCGCTTCTTGTTTTTGTAATTCGATTTCAACTTGTTTAATTATATCATTTCTAACTTCTAGTGTTGGGAATGCATTGTTATGTAATTCAAGGGCCCAAATAATTGCTCCAGTTGCTGGTGGAACAGTTAAAACTCTAATATCACAATCTCTTTTTGTAAATTCATTGATAAATCTTTTAAATTCATTTATCATATGAGGACAAGAGCCTTTGACCCAAACACTTCCCGCTAAAACGATTTGAGGACGACCCCTATAAATTAGACTGGCAACTGCTCCTCCTGCACTACGGGCCAAATTTTCGGCTGTTTTTGAGAGAATTTCAAGTGATACTTCATCTTTCTTGTTAGCTTCGTCAAATATCGCTTTTGTTAGAATTGTATAATCAACTTTTCTTGTTAAGTAGTAGTCACTAATTCTTTCCATTAAATAATACTTATCAGTTACCCCTAGTAGGTCAAAGACAATTGGAGTAAGTGATGTCTTCTTACCAAATCGATAACATTCATCAAAACAAGCTCTAATTGCCATTCTTGATAAATGATATCCCCCAGCTTCATCACCAACGATTGCTCCGATGCCACCAACTTGTAAGTAGTTTCCTTCGTCATCAATTCCACCACTTGAAGTACCTGTACCATTAATAGAACATACACCTACACCATTATCAGTGCCGGCTTTAATTCCTAAGAATGAATCATTTACTACTCTATAATTTTTAAATCCTAATCTTTGTACAACTTCTTCAAGTTTAGTTTTTTGGAAAGGTGTATCGACTCCAGCCAAACCAAACACCGCTGCACTAATGTTATCCACATTTATATTGTTTTTATTAAAAAAATTGTCTAAAACTTCTTTCATAACACGATAGCTTCCTTCAAAACTATCTTTTAAACCTTCATGTGAACAAGTTCCCCCACGATAAAAATCTACAAACTTACCATTTACATCAAATAAATAGTAATCCGTCTTTGTATTTCCTCCGTCTACACCTAAAATATACACTATTTTTCTCCTTTAAAGAAGTTAGGTAAGTATTCTTTATGAACTTCTAGTAATTCTTTAAAGCAAGGATAGAAGCTCTTGTAATCACCAACTAATGGGTTTATTAATAAAGCTCTAACTGCTTCATCCTCATCACCGTTAATCGCAGCATTAATAGCATGTTTTTCGTATGCTTTCATCATTAACATATATTCTTTAATATGATCATTTTCAAAGTTTGCTTTAATTGGATGTGCACCATCTTTATCGATAATTGCACTAATTTCAATTGCATCATTATCTGCCATAAATGGAATTGCACCATTATTTAAGCAGTTAACAACTTGAACATCGCCACGGTCATTATAAATTGAGTCAACTAAGTTAATAGCAACTTCACTGTATCTTGATCCCCCACGTTTACCTAAAAGTTCTGGTTTTACATGGACTTCACTATCTGAATAGATTTCTAGTAAGTTTTCTTCAATTCCCATACATACTTCGCCACGGCACTTTTCAGCATTCTTAGCATTTTCTAATTTGTGATCTTTGTAATAGTAATATTCTAAGTATGAAGATGGAATTGCACCAACTGTTTTTATTAATTCAGGTGTAAATCCACTTGCTGGAATATTCTTCATAGCTTCGCTATTGATTCCTTCTTTAATTGCTGTTTGTAAGTAATCTTTTCCATCACTAACAATTGATGTAACCCAACTTAAGTGGTTTAATCCTACATATTCAACTTGGGCACTTTGTAAGCCTAAACGTTTCTTTAAACTGTCAATCATGTTTAGTGGAACATTACATAAACCTAACATTTTAATTTTTGAATGATTTAATACTGCATCAGTTATCATACCAGCTGGGTTACTAAAATTAATTAACCAAGCATCAGGACATAATTTTTCCATTTTTTTAGTAATTTCTAAGATTACAGGAATTGTTCTTAACCCTTTAAAGAACCCACCAATACCATTTGTTTCTTGACCAATTAAATTATATTTTAGTGGAATTTTTTCATCTAATACTCTAGCTGGTAATTTACCAACACGAATTTGAGCTAATACGAAATCTGCACCCTCTAATGCTTCATCAAGATTTTGAGTTAATACAACTTCGCAATCTAATTTTGCAAATTCAACCATTCTCTTGCATAGATTTCCAACAATGTTTAGTTTTCTAGAATCGATATCCATTAGGTATAATTTTCTAAGTGGAAGTGAATCTTTTTTGTTTATAAATCCTTCAATAATTTCTGGAGTGTATGTACTACCAGAGCCAATGATTGCTATCTTTAATTCTTTTCTCATATTTTCCTCACTTTATATTTTTATAATTAAGGGCAGTTAATTTAATTAACTGCCTCATTTTCTTTTATTTCTATTATTTCAAACATTTGATCTGCATCTTCTTTTTTTGTTGAAGAGATGAGGGCTTTAACTCTTACAGTAACTGTTTTTCTGAAATAATTAATTTGAATAACATCATCTACTTTTAAAACAGTAGATGGTTTTGCTAATTTATTATTAACAAAAATTTTTTCATCCTTTGCAGCTTCACTGGCTACTGTTCTTCTTTTAATTAATCTTGAAACTTTTAGAAATTTATCTAATCTCATAATTAGTTCTCTGTATCTTGATTATTCTTCTTAGCTTGTTCCATTGCTTCAAGTTGTTTTTTATATATTTCTTGAAGTTCCGCTTCTTTTTCTTGAGCAATTTTTTCAGCTTCTTGTTTAGCTTTTTTCTTTTCCCACCAGTTTAATTGACCAGTGTTAACAAGTTCGTAGATATCTTCTTTAGTAAGAGTTTCAATTTCAATTAAGTGTTCAGCAACTAAGAATAAAAGATCTTTATTTTCTGTTAATACTTGTTTTGCTCTTTCATAACATTGATTGATTATTTCTCTTACTTCATGGTCAATTTCTAAGGCAACTTGATCAGAGAAGTTCTTATCTGTCATATAATCTCTACCTAAGAATACTGAACCAGCTTGACGTTCATATTGAATTGGACCTAATTTACTCATTCCGTATTCAGCAACCATTGCTCTGGCAATTGCTGTTGCTTTTTGGAAGTCATTATGAGCTCCTGTAGTAATTGCACCAATATATAATTCTTCAGATACACGTCCACCAAGTAACCCTGTAATTCTATCAAGTAATGATGTTTTTGTTTCTAAGAATTTTTCTTCTTCAGGAGTCATCATTGCATATCCACCAGCTTGACCACGTGGAACGATTGTTACCTTTTGAACTACTTCAGCGCTATCAAGTTTTAATCCTAAAATTGCATGACCAGCTTCATGGAAGGCAACCATTCTTTTTTCAGACTCACTATATTTTCTACTTCTCTTTGCTGGTCCCATAAGAACACGGTCAATAGCTTCATCAATATCATAAATTTTGATTTCTTTTCTATTTTCTCTTGCAGCAAGTAAGGCAGCTTCATTAAGTAAGTTTTCAAGATCAGCACCACTAAATCCTGGTGTTCTCTTAGATATATCTTCTAAGTTTATCTTTGGAGATAATTTTTTATTACGTGCATGTACTTTTAATATTTCAGTTCTTCCACGAACGTCAGGATTACTCATTGTAATTTGACGGTCAAATCGTCCTGGACGAAGTAATGCAGGGTCTAGTACATCTGGTCTGTTTGTTGCAGCCATAATAATTACACCACTGTTATCACCAAATCCATCCATTTCAACTAGTAATTGGTTTAATGTTTGTTCACGTTCATCGTGACCTCCACCTAAACCAGCTCCTCTTTGTCTACCTACAGCATCAATTTCATCTATAAAAACAATACATGGTGCAGTTTGTTTTGCAACCTTAAACATATCTCTTACACGGCTTGCACCAACTCCGACAAACATTTCAACGAAGTCAGATCCAGATATTGAGTAGAAAGGAACTTTTGCTTCTCCAGCTACTGCACGAGCAAGTAATGTTTTACCTGTTCCTGGTGGACCAGATAATAAGATACCCTTAGGAATACGAGCACCAATTTCAAAGTATTTTTTAGGAAACTTCAAGAAATCAATAATTTCTTGCATTTCTTCTTTTTCTTCATCAGCACCAGCAACATCCTTAAATGTTGTTGTTGATTGACGGTTTAATTTAGCTCTACTCTTTGCGAAATCAAATGCTTTATTGTTTCCACCTGCTGAATTTTTAAATATTATTACAAGGAATACTACTAATCCTATTGGTAATACAATTGACATTATTAATCCAGCTATGTCAATTTCATTTAACTCTTTAAATTCAAGTGTAAATGATGCACTATTATCCGCATTAATTTGTATTAATAAATCTACATAATCTACAATTAATAAACTTACAAATGATTTTGTTTCACCATCAACTTTATATTGCCCAGTGGCATAGTATAAACTACTATTAGCACCACTTCCTGCTGGAGTTATTATTATTTCACTAACTGCACCAGACTCAGCATAAGTTATTAAGTCAATTGGCGTTAATTCATCCGGTTTATTTGCATTTTGGCTAATCAATACAATTATACCAATGATTACCATTGTGATTATTAAAATTAATCCAAAGTCTCTTTTTGAGAACATTCCTGATTTTTTATTTGGAACTTGAGACATCTTTTCCTCCTTTATTTTTCGTAAACGCTACGCTTTAAAACCCCTATATAAGGTAAATTACGATATAATTCATTATAGTCAAGACCAAATCCTACAACAAAACGATTTGGGATTACATAACCTACATATTTAGGTTCTGCACCAGTGATTTTACGTCCTTCTGGTTTATCAACTAAAGTTACAGTTTCAATTGATAATGCATTTCTTTCTTTCATCAATTTAATTACTTCGTGTAAAGTTAAACCTGTATCAATAATATCATCAACTAAGATTATATGACGATTTTCAATATTTGTATTTATATCTTTTAATATTTTAATTTTTCCAGTTGATTCTACACCATCGTAACTTGATACATCTAAGAATTCAATTTCCATATCGCAATTAATATGTTTAATTAGTTCTGCCATAAAAGGAACAGCGCCTTTAAGCAAACCAATTAGAATAGGTGTCTTTCCTTCATAATCCTTAGTGATTCTTTCACCAAGTTCTTCACATCTTTTCACAATCATTTCGTGTGAAAGAAGTACTTCTTCAATACATGGATTAATAGTCATTTTACAATCTCCTTCAATTCAATTACCATATCGTATTCATCCTTAGGATTAAGTTTTATACTTTTTGCATAATTAAATACCGCAAGAATTTCACCATCTTTTTCTAAAACAAGTGTTTCTTTTCTTTTTTGGATTGGTACTTTTTTATCAATAAGTAGTCGACTAACCTTCTTGGTTCCATATCCTAAAGTTAAACTATCGCCATTGTGATAATTTCTTACCACCACTGGCAAGTCTTTACTATTATACCATATTTTAGAAAGATTAGATATAAAATTGTTATTTTTTTTGGTAACTGAAAGTATGAACTTTTCATTTATTACATAATCTTTAAATTCATCAACTACTATTTGATATTCTTGATCAATTAAATTTTTATAATAAATTGAAATGTCATTATACTCCTTTAAAAAGCCAATTTGTTTATAATTCAATCTTAAATTTTGTTTATCAGAATTTATGTATTTAATTATTTCATCAATGTTCTTTTTACTAAAACTAAATTGTTTTAATAGTTTGAATAAGATTTCTCTTTGAACAAATAAATCATTACATAAAAAATCAAATTTATCAAATTTAATAAACTCGCTATTAAAATTAATAATTTCTTTAATTTTATTATCAATTACTTCCTCAACAAGTTTTGAAGCACCAATCAATGTTTCTTTAAAATCAAGAAATGTTTTATCATAATTTTTGTTCTCTTCAAAAAGAATTGGAATTAAATTATGTCTTATTCTATTTCTTGTATATTCGTTTGTGAAGTTTGATTTATCATCAAAGAATTTTATATCATTTGTAATTGCATATTCAATGATATCTTTCTTTAATACTGATAAAAGCGGTCTAATTATATATATATTATTATCAAAACTTAACTCTTTAATCCCGCTAAATCCACTTAAACTACTACCTCTTATAATTCTCATAAAAGAGGTTTCCATGTCATCATTTAAATGGTGAGCTAAAAATAAAAACTTTGATTTCTCTTTTTCCATTACCTCATAAAAGAAGTTTGTTCTAATGACTCTTGCTTGCTCTTGAAAATTACTTGTAAAGATATAACCTTTTAAAGATTTTATATATAGTTTTATACCCTTTTCAGAACAATATTTTTTTATAAATTCTTCCTCAATATCTGACTCCAAACGTTTCTTATGATTTACATGACAAACTATTATTTCCGCGTTTGTTTTTTCTAACAAGTTTAGTAACACCATTGAATCAACACCTGTTGAGACACCAATTACTATTTTTTGGTTTGCAATCGTTAAGGAATGTTTATTAAGTATTTCATCAATTAAATTAAGCATAATAATCTCCTATTTATATATTATATACCCATTTTCATTTTTTTTCAATAAGATTACAAAGCAATTAAATTATACTTACATTATCTTATTTATAACTTAATCAAATGATAAAATACCCTAAACCTCATTTGAAGTTTAGGGTATGATTATTTTTTTATACCTCTCATATTTAAGACATTACTTTCAAAGACATTTAGTTTTTGATTCTTCGTGTAATGATCATATATTGCATTAGTAATTAATTTATCTATAAGTGAATCAAAGAAAATATTCTTTGGTTCAAATAAATAATATGCAAGTGCTCCAGGTATTGTATTAACTTCATTTACAAAAAGAGTATTATTATCATATAAATAATCAATTCTGATTACACCTTTATTATTAATAATTTTTGCTGTTTTTAATGTATAGTCATATATTAATTTTTCTAATTCAATTGGAATATCAGCAGGGATAATTCGTTTTGATTCTTTGCTTTCGTATTTATCAGAAAATGTAAATATTTCATCTTTAAAACTAATTTCTTCAATTAAACTTATTTCATTATCGTTAATAATTGCACAGTTAAATTCCCTTATTTTTTCTAATTTTTTCTCAACAATTAATTTATCATCATATCTAAATGCATAATTAATAGCATTTAATAATTCCATTTCATCCTTAACAGTTTTAATTCCAATACTTGATCCTAGGGTAGATGGTTTTATAATTAACGGATAACTAATATTTTTTAAAATTGTTAACACTTTTTCTTTATTATCGCGATAATCTTTTTTTAGGATAGTAGTATATGGAACAACAGGTATTTTTTCTTTTTCTAATATTGTTTTTATTATAGCTTTATCTTGGCAAATACTTGCTCCTAATACATCTATTGAAGTATTAGGTATTCCTAAAATATTAAAAAATCCTGCTACCTCTCCCCCTTCAACATTTTTACCATGAACGCAATTGACAATACAGTCAATTTTTTTAAAAAATATATTTCCAATTTTCCCTTTTTTAAAATATACTTTTTTACCTTTGACTGGTTTTTTAAATGTTTCTATTGTATCATAATTTTTCCCAATTAAAAACTCATTATTTTTAGTGAGGTAAATTGGTGTAACCTTATATTTACTTGTATTTATATTTTTCAGCACTTGCATTCCTGTAATAATAGATATTTCATGCTCAACTGATTTTCCCCCAAATAACACACCTATATGCATATATGCCCCCTTATATAAAATATCCATCAGTTAAATCATTTTCAATTAAAAGCGTTCCTTCATTGACTAAGGATATTGCTTCTTTGAAATTTGTTACTATTTTATATTTTGTATATCCTAAATCATCTAATCCTTTTTTAATATGCTGTGATGATTGATTACTAACAAGTATGACTTCATCACATACCTCACTTATTTTTTTTGCTAGTCCATAGTTTATTTCATATTCCATTTTTCCACAATCTACAATACCTGGTGTAATTAATATTCTTTTGTTATCTGCAAGATCTAATACATCTAAAGCATTTAGAAATCCAATTGGATTAGAATTATATGAATCGTCAATTATCGTTAATGATTTTGTTTCCTTGATTTCTAAACGGTGTTCATGGTTTGAAATTTCTTCTAGAATCGATTTTAGGGTATCGATGGTAATTCCCATATCAATTGCAATTGCAATCGATATACAAAGATTATTTACATTATGTATACCAACAAGTTTTGTAGAAATATCAAATTCAATATTTCTATATTTTATAGAAAATTCTAGACCTTTTAATGTATGTTTAATGTTATATGCATAACAATCACAATCTCTGCTTGTTCCACATTTTACAATTTTATGAACATTTTTAAAAACATAATTTTGAATATATTTATTATCATAATTAATATATCCAACTCCATCACTATCCATATTTTCAATTATTTTCATTTTTTCTTCTAGAATTGTTTCAATATTTTTAAATGTATTTATATGTTGGTTGGTAATTTCTGATACTATAGCTATATTAGGCTTTATATAATTTACTATTTGTTTAATATCGTTTTTCTTTGATGCTCCCATTTCTAAAATAAATAAAGCATCTTCATGTTTTAAAAGATTATTAATTGTTAGTGATATTCCGTTAATTGTATTATACGATTTTGGTGTTATATAGCAATTATATTTACTATTGAGAATTGCGTATAGATAATTTTTAATACTTGTTTTCCCACAACTACCCGTTATACCAATAACAAAAGGATTAAATTTTTTTATTTTACTTTTGCTTTTATTTCTGTAATATTGTCTTATTAAAGACTCAATTGGCAACAATATAATTCCACTTACAAATACTAAAAGATATGCTATAAAATTTGTTAGCGTTAATATATTTGTTAGATCTTTATATATATATTTTATACTAAATATTAATGCACCTATTACAATACATTGTCTTAAAATTCTTGTTGTAAACTTTAGATGTTTTATTGTTTTTTTATTAACATATTTTATTAATACTAGTAAACTTACTGTTATATTTATTAAACTTACATACCAAAGGTTAGAAAAAGGAAAGTAAATAAATAGATATAAAAAGTATTTTTTATAATATTTAATAATTTTTGATATATATACTTTTAAATTATAATGAGTTTCTTGATATAGTTTTAAACAATCTTCAAATATTAATAATGCTGTCAATATTGATGAAATAATAGATATATTTATAATTATATTCATAATTTTTCCTCACTTATAATTGTGTATATAAATTTTTCTGGTTCATCTAAGTAACAAAAATGTCCACTACGCTGAAATGTTACTAATTTTGAATTTTTAATCTTTTTCAAATATATATTTGAGTCCTTATATGGAGTTATTTTGTCATAGTAACCCCATAGCATTAGTGTAGGAGAAGTTATTTTTTTTAGTTCTTTTTTTACATTACCCTTTAAGATATTTGTCATTGTTTTTTTCATAACTGGAGATAAGTTTTTGTAATCATTACTTCCATATTTGTTTTGAAGTTTTGTAATGTCAATACCTAAAATTTTATATATGAATTTTATAAATTTATAAAGTCTAATTTTTAAAAATACTTTTAAATTAAAATGTTTTATACCAGAAGGGCTAACAAGAATTAATTTTTTTACTTTATGTTTTAATGCATAGTAAGTTGCCAGCTTTCCACCAAAAGAATGTCCTAGTAATGTTGGATTTTCAATACCTAAATGATTTAATAACTTTTCTAACATATCGAGATAATCACTAATGAATAATGGTTCATTTGGAAGATCACTTTCACCAAACCCTAGTAAATCAATTGATAAAACCTTGTAATGTTTACTAAGTTTATTAGTTACACCTATATAAGTGTCTTGGCTCATTTTCCATCCATGTAATAGTACTAACCAATCTTTTGTGCCTGAGATATAATAATTTACTTTGTAATCATTATAAAAAAAATACATATCCACCTCTCATATCAATATATGAGTGGGAATATGTATTATTACTTCTTTGCATTAAGATATTTTAATATTTTATCGTTAATGTCTTTGTAGTTTTTTACAATATCTGCATATTTTTTTATTTCATCAGCTGATAAAGTTTTTCCATCTTGATTATAAGATACTAATGGTGGTAAAAATATTATATAGTTATCAACAAAGGTATCTAAGTTTCTTGGATTATATATAAAACTTGGTTCATCACTTAAGCCATCAACTCCAAAATAATATTTTGAATCTAATAAGAACAAATTTGATATTGTTCTATATATGTCTGTTTCTCCTCTTACTTTTTCAACAAGCAATGGTTCTAAATCTTTTTGACTTGGATCATAGATAATAAATGGAACTTTTTGAGATAAATCTCGATATGCATATTGACTTTCTAAACTAAAGTAATCCAATAAATTTTCATCAAGTGGATTAGTTTGATTTTCCAAATTAGTTAGTGATTTAATTAATGCTTCTTGGGAAATTCCACCGCCATGATCTCCATATACAGCAACTATTGTATTTTCACTATAACCTTTTAGTTCTAGATAATCTAAAAATTTTCCAATACAATAATCTACATAATGTTGATGCTTTAAATACCCTAATAACATTGTATCTGAAATATAATTAGATATATCAAACTTTTCATTTGCAAGTATAGATTCAATATATGGATCTGTATTGTATGGAGTATGTGCTGATACTAAAATTGAATATACAAAATCCAATTCTTCACTTTGATCCATTAAATCAACGGCTGTTTTAAGTAGTTCTTCATCATTTATCCAGTTATGAACAAGTGGTGAATTGTTAATTAAATCTTCAATACCATAATGCTTATCAAATCCATATATATTAACATGATTTTCTCCCCTTGAGTAAAATCGTCTTGTATTACCATGAATTGAAAAGGTATTGTAATTTGCTTTTTTAAAGTCTTTAGCAATTGTTCCGTAATTAGAATTTGCATATGTGAATACAGCTAGATCTTCTCCAGTTGGGTAAAGGCCTGTCATTACTGAAAACTCCGCATCACTGGTATTTCCTATACCTACCGTTGTATAGAAGTTTTTAAAATATATACCATTATCTACCATTCTATTTAAGTTTGGTGTTATTTCAACACCATTTACTTTTAAACCAATTAGATAATTACTAAATGATTCTGCTTGAATGAGAATTAAATTCTTTCCTTCAACAACACCTGTATAATCAGTATTATTTCCATATGTTTTCATATCAAATGGACTTACTCTTTCTGGTAAAGAATAATATTCCAATTGATTTTCAACATACTTCACCTTTTCCTCATTTAACTCATAAATATTTGTGAAGTAGTAAGAGTAGAAATCATATATGTAATAATTATATAAACCTACTGTTTGAACTCCATATAATACATTTCTATTTTCTTCATACCATGTTTCATTAATTTTGGCTTTATATGAGTTGACTGAATTACTCATAAGTAATATTCCAATTATAAGAAAGCTTGTTGCAAAGTAAAATCTAGATTTTTTATAACCAAATAATGAATTTTCTAATGAATTTGATTGTTTTTTCTTTAAGTAAATAAAGAATCCTATTAGTAGAAAAATGGGTATTAATGATAAAAATTGTGCGTGTAATAATAAGTTTAGGATTGCTGAGAGAACAAATCCAAATGCTTCTTTTCCAGCTGGATTATCTAATGCTTTCAAGTTGCCAAATGAGAATAACATACCATAGTAATTGTAAGAAAATAGCATCATACCAATACATAAAATAGAAATTGCTATTGTTACAATATTTAAGAATCTAAATCTTTGTTTATCTGTTTTAAAGAAGAATAAAGATAAAGAAATAAACACAATTAGAAATCCTAAATCACCTAATATATAATTTAACACCATGAATAAATCTCTATCGTATGGTGTAAGATTTCTATTATAAATTGGAGTTGTAACTAAATATCCATTTAGGATATTTAAAAATAAAAACGCGATTATAAAGACAACTTTATATGTGTTACTATTTTTAAAATTTTTCATTCTTCAACTCCTTTCCACCTTTACATTTTCTATGAAATAATAATTTATAAATAATAATATAATACTGATTATACCTAAAAGTATATTTACTATTAAGAATTTATTAGCTACTATTACACTAATAAAATTTAATATGAATAGAGTTAAGAATAATCCTACTCCCAAATACTTATTGATCTTAATATTTCCAAATAACATCCCTATTTGACCAAATGAGAATATTACGATACTAAGGTATATTACCATGCCAATATTAAAAATATCAAAAAAAATCATATTTTTATATACTAATATATATATTATTGCATTATATATTGAGAAAACAAATAGAAAACCGATTGCAAAGAGTAAAGTTTTTGTGAAAGTGTAGAAGATTGATTTTCTTGTAATACCAAACCCTAATTTCTTAATATTTACAATTTCTAAATATCCTAAACCAAATACAGTGATAGCTGATAATATATATACTAACTCAATTAATTTAAATTCTAGATTATCTTGATTAAATAAAACCGATATAAAATGCATAATCATAAACAATAAAATAATTCCTATCTTTTTAAACATCATTATTCACCATATACTTTTCTATATCTAAAACTGTTATTTTTTTATATTTAATTTTATTTTTATCACACAATTTTAATTCGTCTTTCGATAATTGTTTTGTTATTATATACTTATCAAAATCGTATATATGATTAACTAGTTCAGTTTTTTCTAAAGCATAAAATATATCATTTTTTATATTTACATCAAGAACTTCAAAGTTATCTGTTAATAAATATAATTTATCTAATACTACTGCTATTTTTTTTAAACTATCAAGCCCCATTACAATCATATGTCTATATTTACTTAATTCTGTTTGAAAGTAATTTATATCACTTTCTCTATTTATATTAATTGTTGGGTCGTTTATTATTAGATCATCATTTGAAGAAATTAAGACACTTAGGTTAATTAAATTACTTCCACATTTTGTAATTATATATCCTCTATTAATTTCACACTCTCCTCTAATTCTTAGTTTTGTGAAGTGTGTTTTTAACTTTGTAATATCAATATTTTTATGATATTTATATCTTATTCCGCTTTCAATATCTTCTGCTTTTATTGTTTGAAAGTAGTTTTTTGAGCAATCCATATATATTCTATTTCTAAAATATGAATAATTATCATAGACATTTTGATCGTTTATTGTAATGTTATTTTTTGTTTTAGTAATTCCTGCAATCATTAATAATAATGAATTTATTAATTTTTTATCCTTTGCAAAAAAGCCAACCTTTTGTTGGTCAAGAATATCAATATTAATTTCATAACTGTTGATTTTTAAATCACTAATTTTAATCATATAATACCCCTTTTTAAATATTATACATTAAAATAAATAAAATATAAAGTGAAAAAAATAAAACTCCTACTTGCGTAGGAGTTTTTCTATCCAATTGATCCAACCATTTCTAACTTGATTAGTTGGTTTAATTCAACAGCATATTCCATTGGTAATTCTTTTGCAAATGGTTCAATAAATCCCATTACAATCATTTGTAATGCATCTGCTTCACTAATTCCTCTACTCATTAAGTAGAATAATTGTTCATCACTTACCTTTGATACTGTTGCTTCATGTTCTATTTTTCCTAATTTATTGTGGACAAAGTTAAATGGAATTGTATCACTTGTTGATTTATCATCAAGGATAATAGTATCACATTCTATTCTACTTCTTGCATTAGTAGCATTCTTAGTATGTTTTACTGTTCCACGGTAATTTACTTTACCTCCACCTCTACAAATAGACTTTGAAATAATTGTAGATGTTGTATTTGGAGCAAGGTGAATCATTTTAGCTCCTGTATCTTGATGTTGGCCAGCTGATGCAAATGCAATTGATACTGTATTTCCTTTAGCTCCTTCACCAGCCAAAATACATGCAGGATATTTCATATTAACATTTGATCCAATGTTTCCATCAATCCATTCCATCATTCCGTTTTCTTTTACTAATGCTCTTTTTGTAACCAAATTAATTACATTTGTACTCCAGTTTTGAATTGTTGAATAACGGCAATATCCATCTTTCTTTACAATTATTTCTACTATAGCTGCATGTAAAGAGTCTTTTGAGTAAATAGGAGCTGTACATCCTTCAACATAATGAACACTTGCACCTTCGTCAACAATAATCAATGTTCTTTCAAATTGTCCCATTGATTCGGAGTTGATTCTAAAATATGACTGCAATGGTTTCTCAAGTTTAACCCCTTTTGGGATATAGATAAATGATCCACCACTCCAAACTGCTGAGTTTAAAGCTGCATATTTATTATCATTAAATTGAATTACAGTTCCAAAATATTCTTTTACTAGTTCCGGATGTTCTCTTAAAGCTGTATCTGTATCACAGAAAATTACACCTAATCTATTTAATTCTTCTATTTGTGAGTGATACACAACTTCAGATTCAAATTGTGTAGAAACACCTGCTAGAAATTTCCTTTCAGCTTCAGGTATACCTATTTTATCAAAAGTATCTTTAATGCCTTCAGGAACATCTTCCCAACGTTTCTCAACTTTTTCAGTTGATTTTATATAATATGTAATATCATCAAAATCAATGAAATTTAAATCAGGTCCAAATGATGGTTGAGGTCTTCTCATAAATTCTTCATATGACTTTATTCTAAATTCCGTCATCCATTCTGGCTCATTCTTAAATTTTGATATTGCTTTTACAACATCAATATTTAATCCTTTCCCTGTATCAATTACTCTTTTGGCGTCAGTTGAAAAACCAAACTTATAATCGCCTACAATTTCATTTATATTATTATTGTTCATTGTTTTTCTCCCAATAATTCTTCCATTGCCTTCCAAGCAATAGTAGCACATTTTAATCTTGCGGGGAATTTACTTACCCCTTGGAAAACAAATGCTTCATCTAATATTTCTTCATTTTCAATTGCTTCTCCCTTAATCATTCTTAGATAAGTATCAACAATTTTATTAGCTTCTTCAACTTTTTTTCCAGATAATAGTTCAGTCATAACTGATGCACTTGAACAGCAGATTGCACATCCTGATCCATCATGACATACTTTTTTTACTGTTCCGTTTTCAATATCGGCTTCGATATATATATCATCTCCACATGATGGGTTACGTAAATGAACCTGTTTGTATCCTTTTAATCCCTTATTTCTTGGGTTTTTATAGTGATCCATTATTACTTGTCTATATAAAGTCTCAATATTATTCATTACTTACATCCCTTCAAATTGGGAAAAAAACTCTACACAATCCTCTAATGTTTTAATGAATTTATCAACATCATTTTTATCATTATATATATAAAATGATGCTCTTAAAGATCCTGTACAATTTAGCCATTTACTAACAAGTTGTGCACAGTGATATCCAGCACGTAAGCATATATCTCGTTCATCAAAGATTGTTGCTGCATCATGTGGATGTACTCCATTAATATTAAATGAGAATACAGCAACATCTGTTGTTGGATTGTATAATGTTATTCCTTTAATATTTTTTAGTTTAACTAATGTATATTCTCTTAATTCGTTTTCGTAACAAATTATATCTTCATATCCAATTTTATTAATATAATCAATGGCTGCCCTTAATCCAATTGCCTCAGCAATCATTGGAGTTCCAGCTTCAAATCTAAATGGAATATCTTTAATATCGACATGATATTTACCAACATCCTCATTCATATCTCCACCATAGTATACTGGTTTTAATTGTTTTAATATTTTTGCTTTTCCGTATAAAACACCAATACCTGTTGGACCAAGCATTTTATGTCCAGAAAAGGCTAAGAAATCACAATCTATTTTCCTTACATCAATAGGCATATGGCTAATTGCTTGTGCCGCATCAACTATTACAATCATATTGTTTTCATGGGCAACTTTAATAATTTCTTCAATTGGAGTAACATAACCCATTACATTAGATATGTAAGTAATCGCAAGTACTTTTGATTTATTAGTTATAGTTCTTTTAAAGTTTTCAACTGTAATTCTTCCCTCATCATTTAAAGGAATATATTTTAAATTAAATTTGCTTGATAAATTTTGCCATGGAAGTAATGAACTATGATGTTCTAATTCAGTAGTAATTACTTCATCGCCTTCGTTTAATAATTGAGAATACATCAAACAAATTTGATTTAATGATTCAGTTGTGTTTCTTGTAAATACAATCTCATTAAAATCTGCATTTATAAATTTTGCAACAGCTTCTCTTGCTTCATCATATGCTTCAGTAGCTTTATAACTAAGTTTATATACTCCACGATGAATATTTACACCATATGTATTATAATATTCATTCATCTTGTCTAAAACTTCTTTTGGTTTAAGAGATGTTGCAGTTGTATCTAAATATGTTAAGTCAGGATGTGATTTAAAGATTAAAAAATCTTTTTTTATTGTATTAACATCCATTGATTTCCTCCCTCTTATAAACGCTTAGCTATTTCATTTCGAATATAATCAATTACTTTTTCATCAATAATATCAGTAAAATATGGAGTGATAAATGCATTCACAATCAATCCTTCACTGACTTCTCTAGATAATCCCCTACTCATTAAATAATATAAATCTTCTTCATCAATTGCCCCTATTGAAGCACCATGATTTGCCATTACATCATTTTCATCAATTTGAAGAAGTGGATTAGCAGAAATAGAAGAATACATATCTAAAATAATACCTTTTGTTTTTTGTGATAAGATAGTATTTTTGGCACCCTTATTAATAATACCATAGTTATCAAATACTAAGTAAGAACTATTTTTACTTATTCCATAATTCTTTGTTAGTGATTGGGTATTTTTTTCAATATGATTAATTATATATTTATAATCTTGAAGAAGGCTTGATGTATTAAGTACAACATTGGTTAAGTTAACATTTGCCATTTCTTCTAGTAAATATACATTCGTTTTTGATTCAACTTCTTTATCATTTATTCCTAAGTCGTCTATATTAATATATGCATTTTCTAATACATATGCATTTACAATGTTAGTTATTTTGTTTTCACTATTTGTGATTGATTTGATTGAGACTGAAGAATTTCTCTTTGAAACTATTTCTAATACTTGTTTTACTTCGTTTTCTGTATGATAGTAAATATTGATAATATTTGCTTGTACATTTTCTTTAATAACTAAATTACAATTAAAATATTTTTCTTCATAATTAATATGAATAATTTTAATAGTTGTACTTTCATTGATGGCGATTGTTGTTGAAAACTTTGAACCATCTAAAATCTCATTTTCTAATGTAGATTTTTTTCTCTTATAATACTCATTACTATCAAAATAGTCATTAACTAAGATATCAATTGATTCTGGTATATTGGATCTGATAGCTTTACCATCATTAAAGATAATGTAATTATCATTTTCTTTAATAAGATTCATTGCCTCTTTTAAAAGTATATTTTGTTTCATTTTCTTTCCTTTACGGCACAAGAACCTAATACAATACGTTGTTTTTCTTCAACTTCTTCTTCAATTCCCATTTCATCTCTTAACCAATCATAACCTGAATTATCTATCTTTGTAATTAGTTCTTTTCCACCACTTAGGGCAATTTGTCCATTAATCATAATGTGAACGAAGTCAACATTTATATAATCTAATAATCTTTGATAATGTGTAATAACTAAAGAAGCAAAGTTTTCTCCTCTCATATTATTAACATTTTCACCAACGATCCTTAACGCATCAATATCTAGACCTGAATCTATTTCATCTAAGATTGCAAAATTAGGTTTTAGCATCTTCATTTGAAGAATTTCATTACGTTTTTTTTCTCCTCCTGAAAAACCTTCATTTACATATCGATGAGGTAAGTCAGGGTTCATTTTTAAGTCAGTTACGGCTTTATCTAACTCTCTAACAAATTTAAATAAAGGAACATGTTCTCCTTCATTTAATCTTGCTTGTAAAGCAGATTTAATAAAATCGGCATTTGTAATACCAGATATTTCATTTGGATATTGCATTGCTAGGAATAAACCTTTTCTGCTTCTTTCATCAACAGACATAGCTAGTACATCTTCGCCATCAAGTGTAATACTTCCTGAAGTAACTGTATATTTTGGATTACCCATAATAACTCCAGCTAATGTTGATTTACCAGTTCCATTTGGTCCCATTATTGCATGCATTTCGCCAGTCTTTAGTACCAAATTTAATCCTTTTAATATTTCTTTGTCCCCTACTGATGCGTGGAGATCTTTAATTTCTAATATCATTTTTTTACTCCTTTATATGTATAACCTACTGTATTAACTTTTTCATTATATACAAATTCATTTATTATTCCTGAAGTAACATATATTTCTTTATCCTGTGTAATAAATATCGCTTCAACATTTTTCATTTCTTCTACTAGTTTATAGCCATCATTAAGGCCCAAACTAAAGATTGTTGTTGATAATGAGTCCCCTCTAATAGATTCATCAGTAAGTATTGTTACATGAACTAAGTCATTAAAATTAGAGTAACCAGTTCTTGGATCTAAAATATGATGGTATTCAAGACCTTCTTTAGTCAGAATATATCTTTCGTATGTTCCTGAGGAAACAGCTGTTATATCTGTTTTTTCAATAGATCCAATAGTTGTTGGGTCTGAAAATGATGCAAATGGATTTTGAATTCCAATATTCCATTTAGTATCTTTACTTACAGTAGTATTATAGCCAAATGTTATAATATTACCGGCTACATTAATTATACCACTTTTAAACCCAAGATTTAAAATATAACTTTTCAATTTATCAGCGGCATATCCTTTTAATATAGAACCTAGATCAATTTTCATTCCTTTATCAGTTAAGAATACAGTTTTTTCTTCCTCATTAATTATAATTTTTTTATAATCAACAAGTGGTAATAATGCTTTAATGTCATCATCATCTGGTATTTCTGCATAATCCCATGTTTTATTAAATCCTTTATTATTTATATCCCATAGATCAACAAGTGGAGCTATCGTAATATCGTATAATGCAACACCATCAACTTCTGAGATTTCACTTGCTGCAATAGCTTCTTTTAAGACAAAAATTAATTCGTCATTTACTTCAACTGCTTCAACACCCGATTTATCATTAATTTCCTTTACAAGGCTACTTTCCTTTGTTGTACTATAAAGGTCATCAAGTTCATTTGTTATAGCACTCAAATCTTTATTAAGATTTGGAAACTCTTTAAATTGCTCTTCATTACCTAGTATTACTACATTAATTAGTAGTCCACCAAAAGTCTCTTCTAGGGTAAATGTTTTAGCTATAATTTTATTTTTATTGCAACCTGTTAGCATTATTGTTATTAAAAATAGTAAAATATAAATGCAATTTTTTTTCATCGTATCCCTTCCATTTCGTGTCTTTAATTATTATACCAAATAAATATTGTTTTTGCATT
>JAEYQM010000008.1 GCA_023410025.1 Bacillota bacterium | reverse complement strand
CAATTATCAAGTTAGGAGTTTTGTAAATGAAAAAAATAAATTTAATTGTTATAGTATTTCTAGTTTTAACTTTTTTTACTGGATGCAAGAATGAAGAACAATATATATCTGGTGGAGAAATGTTGAAAATTGATTTATATATTAATTATAGTAACGAATGTAGTTTCTTTTTACCACTAATAAGCAATAAAGAAATGAAAAATATTGAAATAAAATCAATTAATGGAGAAAACATAGACTATATAAATATTATTGCAACTTTACCACAAAAAAATTCAGAAGATATTTTGAAAATAAAAAAACAGCATGTTACCTTACTAGGTGTAAAAATAATAACACAGGATAAAACTGTTTTTCCTTTAAAAATTGAAAGTTTCCAATTAATGATAGATGGAAAAGAATTTATCTATGAAACACCTTCTATTAATATTAGACATTATAAATTACTTTCAGAAAAAGCTGTTTATTTATCTTCTCCAGATTTCGTGTATGAAAGTAGTGTTCCACTAATGTTCAATAATCTTTTTGAAAAGGAAATAAATTTAGATTTTCTATCGAAATCAGACATTATATTAAAAAAATATTATGCATCTGCCTTTATTGAATATGATGACTTCACACTTAATAATTATACAGATAACATGAATATAGAATGTACAGTAAGTTCAGGGCAAGTCTTCTACGCATATTATAAGTTAAAAGCATTTCCTAATGTTGAATCATATCATATAATTAGGGCATCAAGGATAATTCAATATTCTAAACCAGGTTTAGAAAATGATTTTTTCTTCATAACAGTAAATGGTTATTGCATTCAAGATATTGAAAATCAAGTAGGAGAATATATAGAAAGGTTTATATTATGATAAAAAAGATTTTATATTTTTTGATGATTATTTGTATTATTGCACTTTGTATAACCACAATTATTATAACATATACCTTAAAATCTCCATACGAGTTAATGATATCAAATGGAGATTTGCAACTTGATCAATTTAATGATGCTGATAACTTCATGGTGGGTTATGGAAAATTAGTTGATAAACGATATTATTCGGGAATTGTAACTGAAGAAGATGATTCTGTTGTTATAATAAAAATAGATTTAAATAACGAATTTACATTAAATGTTTCATTAAACGATTATATTAAAAATGGGGAAACAATCGCTATTAATGGTGAAGAAATAATACTTTCACCAATTAATGGAAAGGTAGTTGAGATTTTAAATAAAGGCAATAATTGCTATATTAATTTACTTGATTTTTCAAAATTAAGAATTGAGTTTTCTATTAATAGTGAATTATACGCAAACATTAATTATAAAAGTATTGTGAATGCTAGTTTTGGTGATTACCAATTTGATACAAATATAGAGTTTATTGATTATAAAATTAATAATGGGTCTTTTAAAATCAGAGTTAATTATAATGATATTGAACATGTTACATGTCCAGGCTTAGACTTAAAAGTAGAATTGATTTTGTTTCAAAAAGAAAATTGTTTAATTGTTCCGAAACAATATTTACGTCAAAATTCTCAAGGAAATTACTTAATAGTAAATGAACAAGGAAAATATACTTATAAAAATGTAAAAGTTGGTAGAATTACGGAAAGTGAAGTAGAAATAATATCTGGAGTAACTGCTGGACAAATAATTTGTTTTCCAAATGATGGAAAGAGTAATTAAATGAATATATATATTGAGAAACTAAGTAAAAGTTACGGAAGCACCAAAGTACTTGAAAACTTAAGTCTGAAGATTATACCAGGTGATTTTATTTCAATAGTAGGTAAATCAGGTTCAGGCAAAAGTACTTTATTAAATGTACTAGGATTACTTGATAATAATTTTGTAGGTAATTATTTTTTTAATAATATACCAATAAGTAAATTATCTAAAGATAAACTAAGTGAAATTCGTAATCAAAAATTTGGATTTATTTTTCAATCATATCATTTATTACCATATATGTCAGTTATAGATAATATAATGTTACCAACTTTATATGAAAAAAGGAATGGTTTAAAAAAAACAAGTAGATTATCTGATCAATTATTAAAACAATTAATAAATGATATGGGATTATCTAATTTAATTAATAAACAAGTTCAATTTTTATCAGGAGGAGAAAAACAAAGAGTTGCAATCATCAGAGCTATTATTATGAATCCACAAATAATACTTGCAGATGAACCAACTGGTAATCTCGATCCAGAAAACGCAAATATCATTCTAGGAATTCTTAAAAAACTAAATACAACGGGAATATCAATTGTAATGGTTACCCATAATTATGAACTTGCAAACCAAGCAAATAAAATACTTTATCTAGAAAATGGGGGTCTTTATGAAAAATAAATTTTTTCATTCTATTAAGATTTCTTTTTTATACTTTTTTGCAAACAAAATTCGAGCAATATTAACTATTATCGGATGCTCTATCGGTGTTATTATATTTATACTTGGTAATGCACTTGCTGAAAGTCTTACGTCATCAAATATAGAGAAAAGTAAAATGTTTGATAGAAACTCAATAATTGTTCGTAGGACAAATGAGATTAAAAATTTTTATAGTATTTTTTCAAATATTCCTGAAAATAATCATAACCGTTTTATAATCCCTGAATATACAATAACAATGAAATCAAAGTATAAACAAGATAAAACAGTATATATTAATTTTACCTTAGTTGGAGTAAATGAAAGTATATTAAATGGACCCATTATAAATAATAGAGAAGCGGATTTCTGTTCAATCACAAAAATTATATATGGTAGTGATTTTTCAGATTCACAGTTTCCGGGTTTAATTATGGAAAAATCAGCATATAAAATTTTATTTGGTGATATTAATTCTATAGGTACACAATTAGTAGTAAATGATAGAACTGTTAGTATTCAGATGCCAGTAATAGGAATTATTCAGGATTCACCTGTTACTATTGAAAGAAATTTAAATTTTAATCATGATATTCTAGATTCTTCAGTCTCTGAGACATATTATGATGTTATGATATATTTGCCAATAGCGGAAGTAAATAAAATAATATCAAAATATGATTTACCTATTATTGAATCTTATGTAATTTCATTTAAAGATGATGCTGATGTCAGTAATTCAATTCCTGTAATAAACCAACAAGTAAATGATACAAATGTTACTTCTTTTCCATCTCTTATGAAAACTGCATATACGGAAAGAAATGAGGTAAAAAAAGTAGTTAATATTTTTAGTATAATCGTTGTTGTTGTTTCAGCAATTTTTGTTATGATTACTATGGTGTTTTCATTGAAAGAAAGAATTAGTGAAATTGGATTAAGAAGAGCTGTAGGTGCAAACTCATTAGATATAATAAATCAATTTGTAATAGAAGGTATGATTATTTGCTTTATATCTGAAATAGTTGCTATATTGATTTCTGTAATTGTATATAATATTATTATATTTATAATAATGAATAAATTTTTTATAATTATTACGCAGTATCTTCCATATCAAATTTTAATATCTTCTCTAGCGATTAGTGTATTACAAACCGTATTGTTTTCAATTGTCCCAATTACTGTTGCTTTAAAAATAAATCCTGTTAATGCTCTAATGTTTGAATAATATAATTTATTTTTTTAAAAAAATAAAATATATGTATATTATTATTTATTGACTTTAATATAATAATATACTATAATAATAAAAAAGACTAAAGACCATAATAGAAACAGTAGTATTAAAATGAAATTCACAGTGAGTTGGGGATAGTGAAAACCCAATATGAGTAGTTATAATATGAAAATCATTCTATTGTTGTAATTCTGAAAATTTTAGTAAGAATTAACGTATTTCCTACGTTATCAGGAACACATATGATAGTATGCTGTAAATAGTGGTTGGAAAGTTATGCTTTTTCTATTTAAGTAGAAAAAGCTTTTTTTATTTTTAAGGAGGTACATATTAGTATGTTTAAAATTAGTTCTACATATGACTTTGTAGAGAATGAAAAGAAGATTCTTGAATTTTGGGAAAATAACCAATGTTTTAAAAAGTTAAAATTAAAAAATCAAGGTGGTAAGAAATATCGCTTTATTGATGGACCAATCACTGCAAATAATCCAATGGGAATGCATCATGTTTGGGGTAGAACCTTAAAGGATACATTTTTAAGATATAAAGCAATGAATGGATATACTTCCCATTATCGCAATGGATTTGATGGTCAGGGATTATGGGTTGAAGTAGAAGTTGAAAAAGAATTAGGCTTTAAGACTAAAAAAGATATTGAAGATTATGGATTAGATAAATTTACAGAATATTGTGTTATTCGTGTTAAGAAATATTCTGAAGTTATTGCTAACCAATCAAAACGTTTAGGACAATGGATGGATTGGGAAAACTCTTATTATACTTATAAGGATAATAATATTACTAGTATTTGGGCAGTACTTAGGAAATGTCATGATAGTGGATGGATAAAACAAATTTATCGTCCAATGCCTTGGTGTGGACGCTGTGGAACTTCTTTATCTGATCATGAAATGACAGGTTCTTATAAAGAAGTAGAACATGAAGCAGTATTTGTAAAGTTACCACTAAAAGAAATGGATGCCAACATTCTAGCATGGACAACAACTCCATGGACATTATCAAGTAATACTGCCCTTGCCGTTCATCCAGAACTTGAATATGTAAAGGTTAGTTTACCTAATGAGGAAAAATCATTAATTTTATCAAAAACAGTTTATTATGATAGATTTAAAAATGCTGGTGGTAAAATTCTTGAAGTTTTTAAGGGAGAATTATTAAAGGGACTAAAATATGAAACAATGTTCCCTGATTTACCACTTCAAAAGAATATTGATCATCATATTGTTTTATGGGAAGAGGTAACTAGTGATGATGGATCTGGTGTTGTCCATATTGCTCCTGGATGTGGTGCTGAAGACTTTGAACTTGGTAAAAAAGAAAATCTAGAAATTATTATTCCAATTGATGAAAATGCTAATTTTTATCAAAATTTTGGTTTTTTATCTGGGAAAAATGCAAAAGAAGTTAATGAATTAGTTTTTGAAAAATTAAAGGAACAAGGAAAATTATTTTTAGTTCATAAAATAAAACATAGTTACCCAGTATGTTGGCGTTGTAAACATGAAGTTGTATTTCGATTAGAAAAAGCATGGGCAATTGATGTTGAAGAGATAAGGCCAAGATTAATAGCTAATGCTCGTAAGGTTAAATGGAATCCTGATTATCAAGGAAAGAGAATGGAAGATTGGCTAGTTAATATGTCTGATTGGAATATTTCTCGTAAAAGATTCTATGGCCTACCTTTACCATTTTATCCATGTGAATGTGGACACTTAACAGTAGTTGGAAGTAAAGAAGAATTAAAGGAACTTGCTGTTGATCCTAAACAAGTAGATAACTTAAAAGAATTACATCGTCCATGGATTGATGAAGTAAAAATAAAATGCCCTCATTGCCATAAAGAAGTAAAAAGAGTTACAGAAGTAGGGGATGTTTGGTTAGATGCTGGAATTGTACCATTTTCAACACTTAAATATTTTGAAGATAGAGAATACTGGAGATCATATTTCCCAGCTGAATATGTAATTGAAATGAAAGAGCAAATTAGATTATGGTTCTATTCATTATTGTTTATGAGTACAGTATTAGAAGATGCTCCTCCATATGAACAAGTTGGGACCCATGGTATGGTAGTAAGTGAAGATGGTTCAAAATTTTCAAAAACTGGCTTTATGATTCGCTTTGAAGAAGCAGCGGAAAAAATAGGAGCTGATGCATCTAGATATATTTATCTTACAACTCCACCCACAAATGATGTTCGTTTTGGATATTCATTAGGGGAAGATGCAAGAAGAAGACTCCTTGCCTTCTGGAACATCATTGTATTTTTTGATTTGTATTATAATATTGATAAACCAAACTTAAAAGAAAAAGTTTTAAGTGATAATTTATCAGATATTTGGCTTGAAACTAGGGTCAATAAATTTGTTGAGGAAGCAAGAAGTTATTTTGAACAATATGAAACTTCTGGAATTATTAAAGGTTTTGAAAAATGTGTTGATGATGTAAGTAATTGGTATATTAGAATTAATCGTAAAAGATTTTGGAAATCAGAAATGAATGAAGATAAAATTGCGGCTTATTATTATTTATATCATGCAATCAAAAAGTTAACAAAAGTCATGGCTCCAATCATTCCATTTATGGCTGAATGGATCTGGCAATCATTAGTATTAAATATCGAACAAGAAGTTGAATCAATTCATCTATCAGAATTCCCATCAAAAGTTAATTTTGAAGAAAAAGTTTTAGATGATGTTGAGGGGATAAGAATCGTTATTACTTATGCTTTAAAACTAAGAAATGAAAAGAATATAAAAGTAAAACAACCGTTAAGTGATTTATATTTAGTTGGATTTAATCAAAACACAGTTAATAATTATTTGGAAATTATTAAAAACGAATTAAATATTAAAAATATTAAGTTCCTAGATAATAGTAGTGTATTATGTGATGAATATCTATCTCTTGACTTTAAAAAAGCGGGAATGGTATTAAAGGCAAATGTTAATAATGTAAAAGAACTTATTCAATCATTATCAAAAGAAGAAATGCAAGAACTTGTTTCTTTATATAAAAATAATTCTGATCTAAAACTTGGTGAATTTTCTTTTCCATCATCAATTTTAAAATTAAACTATCAATATAAAGAAAATTTAGCTGTATTTGAAGAAAATAACTTATTAGTTGCCATCAATACAGAGTTAAATGAAGAATTGCTTGCTGAAGGATTATATAGAGAAGTTCTACGTCAATGTCAATTATTACGTAAAGAAGCAGGATATGAAGTAACTGATAGAGTAATACTTGTTATAAACTCAGATAATTTTGAAACACAAAAAGTTCTAGATGTATATAAAGATATAATTGAAAAAGAAACATTATCAACGATTGTACAAGAAATAGATAATCCTCAATTTCAAAAGATTATTTCAATTGATAATAGTATTTTTAAATTTAAATTTAAAATTGATAACAAATAAAAAAATTAAAATAGCTCATACTGCTATGATATATTCAAAGTAGTATAAGCTATTTTTTAATATTTATATATAAGAAGGCAATTGTATTAAAGATTACATATTAGTTTTTTTTACATTATTATCTTTATTAGCAGCTTTTTTAATTTTAGCACTATGTTCATTATTAGAATTATTTTTCTTGGCAAACTCTTCACTAAATTCTAAGTTATTATTGTTTATAATATGTTGTTGAACACCTTTAAAATCTTCGTTTACAGATTCTGTTGCTAATAAATTTTTTGATTCATCATGCTCAGATTTATTTATATTATATTTTTTTTCCATAAAAAACTCCTTTCAATAATATAATGTACAAATTTTATTTAAATATTCTAAATAGAAAAATAAGGAAAAAATTTAGATTATTTTTAAATTTTTTTTATTAATTAACTTTTATGATATAATAATTAAAATAAATATTTTGCGTGAAAGGAAAATAGATAGTGATAAAAGATATTAATAATAATCTATATACTATGTTAGACACAATCGTTAAGGTAGTGGTAGATAGGCCAATTGGTAGTTTTCATCCTGAATTTAATAATTTAATTTATCGGTTAAATTATGGACACATAGAGAATGTAATTGCCCCTGATGGAGAAGAACAAGATGCATATATAATAGGAATAAGTGAACCTATAAAATATTTTACTGGAAAAGTAATCGCTATTATCCATCGCCTAGATGATATTGAAGATAAATTGGTTGTTGCACCAGTTAATATGAATTTTACTGATAAAGAAATAAAAAGGTTGGTATATTTTCAAGAAAAGTTCTTTAAATCTGAAATTATACAAAAATGTAATATTGATCAACTTTAAATAAATAACTTTTATAAAATATATTAATAATAAAGATTTTAATTTAATAGTTTGATAAAATAATAATTAGCATAGTTACTAGTCTTATGACTAGTTACTATGCTATTATTTATTATTAAGCTAGCATGTCAGTAATATTTACTTCTGTATTATATACAATATACACGGACATAATTGTTAGTGGGATAAGAAGAATTAAAATAATAAAGATTAAGACTATAGTAATTGTATTACCTCCATTATTATTATTAATACAAATAGGTCCATTTTCAACATTTGGATCATCAACAATCCTTATTGTTTTGCTAATATTTTCTATTTCCCCATTAATATTGCTCTCTACAATTTTTAAATTATATAGGTTTACGCTTGCTGCATTTAAATTTTGTACTGCTGGTGCACCTGCTCCAGCATTATTACTTACATTAGAGTGAATTATACTAACATTGCTTGTTGTATCTCCTCTTAGAACTACTGTACCATCAGTCATAGTGTTAGATGTTAGTATGCTATTGTTAATTGTCACTGAACCAGTATTAGTTATGACGCCCGCTCCTTGTCCACTTCTTACTGCATAACCGGTTACATTTAAATTACTGCTATCGATAAATAGGTTAGCTGTACCATAGAAGTTAATACCATTTGTTGAGTTGTCAAGTGTTACGTTTTGAACAAACATATATCCAGATACAGCTTTTACTTGTAATAGACTGTGCATATTTTTTGCTGTAGAGTTCATAATTGAAATATTTCTCATACCGCCAGGAATACTTTGAACAGCTACTGTTTGATCTAAAACACCCATAAATGTACAACCATTAATTGTTACGTTATGTGCATATACAAAACCTACTCTTGGTGGAATTAGATTAAAATAAATACACTCAGCAAATGTTCCAGCTGAAAAATCAAATATTAAACCTTCTAATAATAAAGTTTCTGGACTAGCTAGATTGCCATTACCATCAATTGTGATTGTATTAGTAAATGTTACTGTTCCATAAACTTGTGGTCTAACAACAACACTTTTATTTGCAAGTTGTAATATATTTAATGGGTCTGATACTTCCCCAGCTGCAATCTCAACAACAAAATTTGATCCTGCAGTCATCGTAATTGCATTGACTGCTTCTTGAACTGATGCATAATTTCCAACTAATACTCCATCTGATGTAAGTGTCGCTTCAGGTGAAGCAGCATGAACTTTAGTAGGTATTAATAAAAATGCAATAAAGATGAATATTATGTAAATTATCTTTTTTTTCATATTTTCACCTCCTTTTTCTTTTCATTATTACTTTATGAATTATAAAGTATAATGATTGTGCGATAAATATAGTTAAATAGTATATGTAATAGGAATAAAAATGTGTTTAAATGTAAATCATTTGATAATTTTCAATATAAATAAAAAACAATGTTGATTAAACTAAAAAAAATTTTGGTTAATAAATTAATTTTATTATAAATTAATAATGGTAATAAACATAAACTGATAAAATATATAATAGGTAATAAAGTTAGAATAAAAATTATAACATTTTATTTCTGTAGATTTAAATAAACATATTTATAATATTAATGTAAAAAATCATAAAAATGATGAATGATTATTAATTTTACATTTAACAAATTAAAACAATTTATATATTGGGACTAGTTATGTTATAATGAAAATGGTAAATATAATAAAGTAATATATTTTAATAATTATATAAGGTAATAAAGTATAATAAATATAGTGATATATGTATTTAATGAAAAAGGTGTTATTGATGACTAAATATATTTTTAGAAAAGCTGAATTTAAAGATTTGGAAGATATTAGATTATTATATAAATTAATAAAAGGATCTATTTATTGTCCTTGGAATGAGTACTATCCCAATGAGGAAAATTTATTTGCTGATTTTAATAGCGATAATTTATTTGTACTAAATGTTGATGAAAAATTAATTGGAGTAATTTCTATTAATCCGGAAAATGAATTAGATGTATTAAATATATGGGAAAACATTAAATGTTTAGAATTTGCAAGATTTGCAATTAGTCCATTATATCAAGGAATGGGTTATGGCACAATTATAATAAAGGAAATAGAAAAAATTATCCTACAAAGAGGATATAGTTCCATTCATATACTTGTTTATGTAGATAATATACCAGCAATTAAATTATATGATAAATTAGGATATATAAATAAAGGTAAGTTATATATGTATGGAAGAAACTATTTTGCATATGAAAAATTAATATAAATTAAATGAAGTGTTAAATATAGTTTTGATAAAATATAAAATCACTTTACTATTTGACTCTAATATTTAATAATAAATAGAGTTATTAATAATGATATTTTCTATGGATTGTTATTTAAATTCTAATTTATTGTAAATAAGATATATTAAAACAAAAATTCATACATCTGTATGAATTTTGTTTGTTATAATGCTTAATGCTAATATAGCTTGAGATGGAAAATAAAATACCCAAGCGATAAATGCAGCATTATCAATTAATGAATTAAAAAAACTAAATTCATTAATGTTAATGTAATCGGATATATTATTTAAACCTACCATAATATCACATAAAATAAATAATAAAAGTCCAATAGGAAAAATAAAATTTTTTCTTATATTGATAGCTGATAAAATTAGATTGATTAAAAGATTAGAAAAATATATAAGAGTTATGATTAACAATATGTCAAGTTCAATACCTATTAAGAATCTTATTATTAATATAAAAAATACTATTAAAATTATTCTAATAATAATATGTTCTGTAATTTTATATTTTTTTGGATCATTAAACCATATTCTAATTGCATAGAAGATTTGTGTAAATGTAAAAGTTATTAAGGCAGCGATATAATATTTTCCTTCAATTACTAATAGCCAATCAGATATTACTGTAAATAATAGTGCTATTCTAACTAACCATGTATCAAACGTATCTTTTTTAATTATAAAGCTGAATAAGAAACATAGACATATTCCGAAAAATTTTATATTGTGCTCTCTATTTGACTCCTTATTAATAAATAAAAAATAAAAATATAAACATGACATAATTATAATAAATGACGTTACTTTAATATATATCTTTCTATTTTTCATAAATACCTCTATTTATTAAATAAACATATCTTATTAAATTTAATGTATCCATAAATTTTAAAATTATATAAAATTTTTTCTTAATATAATATTAAAACTAATTTAGTAATTTGTCAACTCGTAGTATTAAAAATCCTTATAAATTTTATATTTATATGAAATCATTTTACTTAAAAACAGGTTGACAAATACAAGTATTTTTGATATATTTTAATAGTCGTGAGGGAGTAGCTGACATTTCTAATGTTACAAGTCAACATACTGACAATAGGTCTGGCTTGTATTAAATAGCGAGACTTACGTACGGTTTTTTTGCTGTACGAGTCTTAATCAATGGTACAGTTTGTACCTTATTTTTTTTGGAGGGTATATGGGTTTTTTATCAATAGTATTAGTAGCATGTGGTCTATCAATGGATGCATTTGCAGTAGCAGTAGGAAAAGGACTAAACATGAAAAAGATGAATGTGAAATGGTCATTGACTATCGCACTATCATTCGGATTATTTCAAGCCATTATGCCTTTATTAGGTTGGTTATTAGGTGGTAAAATAAATAAATTTATTTGTCACTATGATCACTGGGTAGTATTCATTTTGCTTGCAATCATCGGTGCTAAGATGATTTATGAATCAAAGGATAAAGATTGTAAAATCGAGGAAGATAAAAGAAATTTTAAGGAACTTTTTGTTTTATCAATTGCAACTAGTATTGATGCATTTGCTGTAGGAATTTCTTTTGCCTTAATGAATATCAATATCTTTTCTTCAGTTACAGTTATTGGAATTATTACATTTGCATTATCTTATATTGGTATTCTAATTGGCAATATTTTTGGCTGTAAATTTAAAAGCACAGCTGAATTAATTGGGGGATTAATTTTAATTGCCATTGGATTAAAAGTATTATTAGAACATCTAAATATTTTTTAGTTAAAAATTAAGCTATTTCATTACAATATTATTTTTCCACAGGTATTTTAAAATACTTGTGGTTTTTATTTGCTTTATAAAAACTTAAATTTTTAAAAAATTAAATAATTTTATATGTTAATTTATTTATATATGTTATACTTATTAATGAAGTTTGTATTTATAATAAATATAATAAAAGTATTTCATTTAAAAATACTTTTTTATAAATATGGTGTTTTATGGGAATAATACAATCAATATTATAAATAGGAGTAATAATGATGAAAATTACAATTCCAAATTTATCACTTGTTGTATTAATAGGTTGTTCAAGTAGTGGTAAAACTACATTTGCTAGAAAACATTTTAAAAAAGACGAAATTATTTCAGTAGATACATCAAATGAAAGTTTAATAAACAAAATTACAAAAAGATTAGAGGATGGTTTATTAACAGTTATTGATGCAACTAATTTAATTGATTCTTCCAGAAAAGTACTTATTAATCTTGCTTATGAATATAATATTTCAACAGTAGCAATAGTTTTAAATACTCCTGAAAAAGAATGTTTAAGAAGAAATAAAATTAAAGAAAAGGATATTGTTAATGAATGTGTAATAAAAAACCAAACCTCGTATATAACAAAATCTATTAAAACTTTAGAAACTGAAGGTTTTGAAAAGGTATATGTTTTGAATTCAGTTAGCGAAATAGATGATGCTATAATAGAAATAATAAGTTTGAAAAATAATTTAAAAAATGTTGATGGTCCTTTTGATATAATAGGTGATATACATGGTTGCTATGATGAACTTCTATTGTTAATTAAAAAGTTAGGGTATCAAGTTAATAATGATTTAGTATATCATAACGATGGAAGAAAATTAATTTTTCTTGGAGATTTAGTCGATCGTGGTCCAAAAGTTGATTTAGTATTAAAGTTAGTTATGAATCTCTTTAGAAATGATTTGGCTTATATTGTATCTGGTAACCATGATATAAAACTTGTTAGATTATTGGATGGTAAGAATGTGAAGTTAAATAATGGATTACAAGAAACAGTTGATCAATTAAAAAGTTATCCTAAATTATTTATTGAAGATGTAAAAAAGTTTTTAGAAGATTTAGAGAGTCATTATGTATTTGATCATGGAAATCTTGTTGTAGCACACGCAGGGTTGAAAGAAGAATATCACGGAAGGGAATCTAAAAAAGTAAAAAATTTTGCTTATTTTGGTGATACCACAGGTAAAGAAGATGAATACGGTTTTCCGATTAGATTAGATTGGGCAGCTAATTATAAAGGGAAAGCCTTAGTTGTTTATGGACATACTCCCGTACAAAATATAGAATTTATAAATAACACAGTGAATATTGATACAGGTTGTGTATTTGGTGGTAAGTTATCTGCTTTAAGATATCCCGAAAAAGAAATTGTATCAGTAGATGCAATTGAGGAGTATGCGGAGTATGCAAAACCAATTTTTATAAATAATAGATAAATTAATGCAACTATGTTGCATTTTTTTATGTGTTCAGAACATTCAATTTAATAATGTAGCTAAAGCCTACTATAGATAGAAGTAAATTAATTTATAAATATATTGGTAGAAAAGATAGTGATATTGAAAATAAAAGGTATATATTAACTTAGTAAATATTAGTTATATAAAAACGCTTGCAATTTTATTTTGTTTTTGATATAATTAAAACATAAAAATAGAAAAATATAAAATTTTTTCTTTTAATTGTTTTTTATATTTTTATGATTTTTATGTTAAGATAGGGTGGTTATTATGAGTAATTTTACTTTAAAAAACACGATTTTTGGGATAATATCGGGAATCATTGGATTAATATCTACATGGCTTTTTCATGACAAAAACTTTAATGCTTTATTTTCCAGTAACAATTATACAAATTGGTATATAATTGGATTTATCTTTGTATGTATTATTACATTTTCATCTATATCTTTACTTACATTCATATTACTTTATTTAATAAGCAATTATTATAATAAAAGAAAGCAAAAAATGCATTAAGATACATAAAAAATGGAGGTAATTATGTTATTTAAAAAAAGAAATTGTATTTATGTTAAATTTAAGGAGGTTATTGATAAAGATCTTATCGATAAAAGTTGTAAAGAAATTAAGGGATTTGATAATGTTTTAAACTTTAGTACAAATAAAAAAGGTAATAGGTTTATTATTGAGGTTAAGGATAGTAATATTTTTGATCTATCTTTACTAAATAATAAATTAAATCAAATTGGTTTAAAAAATTTTTCAACTAGCAATTAATAAAAATCTACAATATAAATTTTTTATAATTTATACTGTAGATTTTTTAATATTTAAATTTCTTATGTACTTAAAAATTTAATAGGAATTATTATATTAATATATATTAAATATATAGTGATAAGTGTATAACTAAAACTAAAATTAATATTACTATAAAAAATAAAAACTTAAGGAATATAATCAAATTATATTGACATAGGATGATAATAAATTTATAATTTACTTAATTAAATACCAAATTATGTTATTTAATTAAGTCAATAAAATAATTATTAATTTATATTAATAAAAAATATTTTAAAACTTAGATTCTTAATAATATGTTATTTTTAATACAAAATTAAATAAAAAGGATAAAGTATGATAAAAAGAGCAAAAAATATTTTATATTTACTAAATAGTTTATATGTAATAAACAAGCAAACATTTGTATTTTCTTTTTTTAAGAATCTATTTAATGCATTAGTATCTTTTGTAAATATCATTGGAATTGGTATAGTTATTGATGCATTAGAAAAAAGAAAATCTTTTGACTATACTATTATAATGATAATTATTTTTGTTTTATCAAATTTAATTATAGTTATAATAAGGGAAATACTGCAGCTAATTGATAATAACATAACTAGAAAACTATCTAATTTAATGCAAATTGATTATTCAACTGATGCAGTTAATATTGATTTTCATTATGTTCAAGATAATACTATTTTAAATTTAAGAAGAAAATCAATTACTGGGCACCCTTTATGGGGTTTAACTAGTGAAATTGGAAGTTTATTATATTATTTATTCCAATTTATTGGAGTAATATATATTTTTTCTATACTAAGTCCGATATTTATAGTAATTATCCTATTGACTTCTTGTTTATCAATATTTATGATATTTAAAAATAAGAAAAACAATTTTGAGTTTAATAATGAAAAAGTACAAGAGGATAGAAAAATAGATCATTTATATACTGTAATGACCGACTATAAATATTCAAAAGAAATTAGAATTAATAATGCTCAATCATTTGTTACAAACAAATATACAAATCTATTTAACAAACAATTAATTAAAATAAAAAAATTATTTAAAAAAAATCTTGGACTTTTATTAGTCAGTAATTTTATAACAGTTATTCAAACAATCGTAATGTATTTTTATTTTTCATATATGGTTTTTAATAAACAAATTACAATAGCAGAATATACTGTTTTATTAGGAGCAACAACTCTCCTTGTTTCACTTCTATTAGGTGCTTTTGAAAATATTGGACAAATTAATAATATTTCTAAAGCAGTAGACTTTTATAAGGAATATAAAGAATTAGTTAGACAAAATAGTACAATTAACGATAGTAAAAAATTTCAACATATAGAATTAGATTATAGTGATTATGTTATAAAGTTTGATAATGTATCATTTAATTATCCAAATAATAGTTTTTCTTTGAAGAACATTAATTTAGAAATTAGAAAAGGTGTAAGTATTGGTGTCGTGGGATTAAATGGTTCTGGTAAAACAACATTTGTTAAGCTTTTGACAAGACTTTATGATCCAACAGAAGGGGAAATAACACTTAATGGTATTAACATAAAACAAATTCCATATGATCAGTATATTAAAAAAATAGGCATTGTTTTACAAGATTATTCTTTGTTTGCATTTAGTTTAAAAGAAAACATAATACTAGATAATGTTTATGACGAAACAAGGTTTAATGATAGTATATATAAAAGTGGATTAACTGAAAAAGTAAAATCTTTAAATAATGGCATTGAAACATCAATTTATAAAAATATAGATAAAAATGGAATAGAATTTTCTGGTGGAGAAGGTCAAAAAGTTGCTTTAGCAAGAGCAATATATAAAGAATCAGAACTTTTAGTACTTGATGAACCAACAAGTGCAATGGATCCCATTGCAGAATACCAATTGTTTTCCAATATGGCTAAACTTGCTGAAAACAAAGCAACTATTTTTATATCACATCGTTTATCTAGCACAAAAAATTGCAACAAAATAATTGTATTCTCAAATGGAGAAATTGTTGAGAATGGTACACATGAAGAGTTATTAAATAAAAAAGGATTATATTATGAACTATTCATTTCACAAGCTAAATATTATAAGAATAAGGGGATAGTTGTTAATGAATAAATTATTTATAAAATTAAGAGCATCATTTTCCATAATTAAATTAATATACAAATTCCAACCTTTAATTGTAGTTTATTCGTTTTTGTCAATTATCTTTAAATCAATAAATCCTCTATTAATAATATATTTTCCTAAAATTATTATTGAGAAATTAACTATTAATACAGTAAGTTATTCCGAAATAGCTATAACCATAGGTATATACGCAGCTGTATTAATTATTATAAATATTTTTAATTCAATATTAAAAAACAAAATAGATTTACATTCAGATATTTTTTCAAAAAAAATAAAAAACAAAATTGGTAATATATCTATGTCATTAGATTTAAAGGATATTGAAAATACTGAAACACAAAATTTAATTAAATTGGCTAATCGTGCTTCCGAATTAACAAGTTCTTTATTATATATACAAAGTATTATTGCAAATATTATTACAATAGCTGGTTTAGTTTACATAATTTTAAGTTTTGAAATTATTTTTATAGTTTTAATATTTTTAACATTACTTGTTAAAATATTAACTGTATATTTTGAGTATGTTCATAACAAAAAAATGAGAGTTTTGTTATCGGAAAATTCTAGATACAATGAATATTTATTTAATATAGCGTATTATAATACAGGAACAATGAAGGAGATACGAGTAAATGATTTGCAAGAATGGTATTTAGATAAAAACAAAAAATATCGTGACGAAATGGTTAAGTTACAATATAAGTCATTTAAATTATCAGCAATATTTAATATTGCTACTGAGATTGTAATAAGTATTCAAACATTTGTTGTACTATATTTTCTGGCTAGAAACTATATTAATAATTCTATTTCTTTGGCCAATTTTACAATGTATTTTAGTGCAATTACCACTCTTACAGTTTGTTTATCAACAATTACAGTTCAGATTGGCAATTATAATCAACAAGTTCTAAATGTTAATGACTATAACAAATTATTTGAGTTATTAAAAGAAAATATAATAATCAATAAACAAGAAAAACAAATTGATACGAACACTATTAATATTGAATTTCATAATGTTTCATTTAAATATCCAAAAGTAGATAAATTTGTTTTAAAAAATATTAATATTAAAATTACAAACAATGAAAAACTTGTTATTGTAGGATTTAATGGGGCAGGAAAATCCACATTCATTAAGTTATTGTGTAAATTTTACCGTCCAACAGAGGGAATAATAACTTTAAATGGCCTGGATATTTGGGATATAGGAAATGATCAATATTATAATTTATTATCTGCAGTATTTCAAGATTTTGAAAACTTTGCTTTTTCAATAAAGGAAAATATAGCAATGTCTGAAGATACTAATGATATTAATATATATGAAAGTTTAAATAAGGTTGGATTATTTGAAAAAGTAGAATCACTACCTAAAAAAACAGATACATCATTAA
>JAEYQM010000047.1 GCA_023410025.1 Bacillota bacterium | reverse complement strand
ACAAGGAACTAAGTTCTCAATTCGTGAAGGTGGACGTACTGTTGGTGCAGGTAACGTAGTTACAATCATTAAATAATCTAATTATTTAAAAATTTAAGACGCTAGTCGTAAGACTAACGTCTTTTTTTATCAGTACATACTTCTAATAGCTACTTGTTTGTATATATATTATATGATATAATACTATCTATGAAAGTGGTGAAAATATGAAATATAAAAAAATGTATTCATATAAATCAGTAAATGCAGGTATAGTTTTTTATTTTATTTTCTTATTTTTAATAGTATTAATATTAATTTTTAATCCTAGAGAATTATGGTTTATGAGTATACTAATTATAATATTTATATTAATAGGTATATATGCAATATCCGTTGGAATAACTTATCCAATACAATTAAATGAAAAAGGTTTGATTTACAGAGGTAAAGAGTATAATTGGGATAATATTAGAATTACTGCTTATCAAATCCATAGTCGTGGTATTTATTCAGCATATCTTTTATTATTTGGTGAAAGTTATCTTGATCTAAAGACTATTAAATCTACTAGAAAAAAAGGATTTTATGTTTATTTGATGAAAAAACCATTGCTAGAAATATTAAACTACTATAAATATAATATTCTAATATTGGATTACAACGGGATAATGAGTGAAATTAATTCATCAAAACAAATTAATCAGTTAATTAATGAACATAATAAGAATACATATTCATTTAAATATGACAAAAATTAGAGAAGGTTAAATTAACCTTCTTTTCTCATTAAAAAAAAGCACATAAATGTGCTTTAAAAATCATTTCTTTTAACTAATTTTAGAATAGCGGGAATAAATAAACTTCCTAAACCATTACCAATTAAAGCAATAAATGTATATAATACTGCTTTTAAACTCCAAGCTTTTGCTAATGTGAAGTATACCATATTGGCAATACTATGTTCAAATCCTAATACAGTAAACACGATAATACAAATAAACATCGCTATTATCTTATATAATGAGTCTTTATGTTTATAATATGTATTACATGCAAGATACATTAAAAGTCCACAGTAAATTGCTAGAATTAATACACTTACCCAACTATCATTTAATTTAGTTTCTGAAAGTTCCAGTGCTTTTGGAAGAATCTTGTCATAAGTTCTTGTAAAGCTAAGTAATGTTGAAGTAGTAAAAGTACCAATAAAGTTACCTGCAATTACATACAACATACTGAAATTTGTTTTTTTGTCGTTATAAAGGGCTTGTCCTACCATACCAGTATATAATTTAAATTGGTAAATTAGGATAAAAAATAAACCGAATGTAAATAGTGTTGCTCCAAGTACTACACTTTTCTCTGCTAATGCTAAGTAAACACTTCCGCCTACTCCAATAATAATTCCTGATACAATTGCTAAAATAAAATTCTTCATAATTCCTCCACTAGGCAATAATATACGAAAAAAAACAAGAAAAGTCAATCATAATTTCATAAATATGGTATAATCATATTGATGTACATATTGTACACTTTTAAGTATATTTTAAGTATAAAGAGTAAAATTTTTTATATAGGAAGAGGTATAATGATAATAGATACACATGTACATTTAAACGACAGAAGATACCAAGATAACTTAGATCAAGTCATAGAAGAAGCAAGGCTTGAAGGAGTAGAAATGTTAATTGTTATTGGATATGATAAGTCATCAAGCCTTAAAGCAATTGAGATTGCAAATAAATATCCTAACATTTATTGTACAATTGGCATTCATCCAAGTGAAGTTGATAAGTTTGACGTTGATAATTTAGATTGGATTATTGAAAACATAAATAATCCAAAAGTAGTTGGAATTGGTGAAGTAGGAATTGATTTGTATTGGGATAAAACTTATAAAGAGAAGCAAATTGAATATTTTAAAAAACAAATTGAAATTGCTAAAACATATGATTTGCCTTTAGTAATTCATGCTAGAGAAGCAACAAATGAAGTATTTACAATATTACAAGAAAGTAATACTAAAGGGGTAATGCATTGCTATTCAGGAAGTCTTGAAATGGCTAGAAGATTTAATAAGATAGGATACCTTTTAGGTATTGGTGGTGTTGTTACATTTAAAAATGCTCATTTAAAAGATGTAGTAGCTGATGTTGAGTTAAGATACCTACTTAGCGAAACAGATAGTCCATATCTTGCTCCCACTCCTTATAGGGGAAAAACAAATTATCCTAAATATACGAGAATAGTTGTTGAAGAAATAAGCAAAATAAAGAATATGGATTTTAATTTAGTTCAAGAAAGTTTAAAAGAAAATACATTTAATTTATTTAAGAGGTTGAAATGAAAAAAATACTATTGTTTATTATTGTTTTAGTTGGAACTTTATTTTTAAGTGGATGTCAAAATGTTCTTGTTAACGAAGTTTATTATGAAAGTTATATCATTGACATTGATTATGAGGGTAACTTTGATCAAGTAGCTAATCTTGCTATTAAAAAAGCTAAACAATCTGTAATTGGTGTATCAAATTATAAACAAACTCTTGTAGGTACACAATTACAAGGAACTGGTAGTGGATTTGTTTATAAATCAATTGCGATTATGAATAATGGTGAACAAAAAGATTATAAAGAAGTATTAGATAGTAAAGATATTAAAAATTATAAATATTATGTTATTACTAATCGCCATGTTGTTGAGGGAGATAAATATACTCCAGTACTTAAAGTATTTTTAGGTGATTCAATTGGTGAAGTAAATGCAAAACTAGTTCAATATGATGATCAAGTAGATATAGCTGTAATTACCTTTGAACATAAGAGATTATTTGTCCCTGTTGAATTTGGTGATAGTGATGCTTTATTAGAAGGAGATTCAGCTTTTGCCATCGGAAGCCCATCAGGGTATACATTCTTTAACTCAGTTACATCTGGAATTATATCTAATCCAAAACGCTTTTTAGAATCAGATGAGAATTCTGATGGAACAGTTGATTGGTATGATGAATATATCCAACATGATGTTGCTATTAACCCAGGAAATAGTGGTGGACCTTTAATTAATTTAAGAGGTCAAGTAATTGGAATGAATACAATGAAACTTGTTGAAACAGATATTGATAATATGGGATTTTCAATTCCATCTAATTTAATTCTTAGAATCGTAAGTATTCTTGAAACTGGTAAAAAACCACAAAGGGCTACTTTAGGATTTCAAGTGTATAATCTAGTTTTAGTATCTCAAGAAGAAAGAGAAAAATTAGAAATTGATACAGATCTAGAAACTGGATTTTATATAAAACAAGTTGAAGAAAATTCTATTTCTAAACGTGCTGGTTTACAAGTTGATGATATAATTGTGAAAATTAATGGACATGAAGTATTTACATTTGGAGAATTAAAAGGGGAAATCAATAAAATTCTCGTTGGAAGTGGGCAAATTATTGAGTTTACTGTACTTAGAGGTAGTGAAGAAATATTAATTAAAATAACTATGTAGGTGAATAATATGAAAAAAATACTAATATTAATTATTCTACTAATAGGACTAGTTGGATGTAATATTACTGAACTTGATTTTGATTATAAAGAAATAATACAAATTAATATAGGTGATAGTTATACATTAGATAGTTATGATTATGAAAGTAGTAATACAAATATAATTTTGATTGATGAGAAAGAAGCAAAAGCAGTAGGAACTGGTTTTGTTGAAGTAAAGAATAGTTTTAAAAAGATTTCTTTTTATGTTACTAACAATGTTCTTTCTGTAAAAATTAATAAAGTATCAAATATGAAAATTGGTCAAAGTGTAAATTTATCTGGGGTTGTAATTCCTAGTGTTTTAGATCAAAAGATTATCTTTACATCAAATGACCCTAGTGTTGCTAAAATCGAGAATAATAAGTTAATTGCCGTAAGTAGTGGTATTGCTACCATTACTGGTACATCTTTTTTAGATAATTCAAAAACAGATAGTTTTATAGTTTTTGTTAATCAAATAGAGTTTAGTTTAGAAGATGAATTACGTGAAATTTATAAAAGTGAAGAAATAATTCTTTCTGCTGATAGTAATTATTTTTCAGGTATTATTGAACCTGTTTCTTCATCAGTTGTAGGAATTACAGGTTATGTTGGTTCAAAAAGTGAAGCATCGGGAACAGGATTTATTTATAAACGAATTGGTTATAATGCTGATAATTTACCTACACAAACTAACCCTATGTATTATGAATACTATGTACTAACAAATCGCCATGTAATAATTGACTATGATAAATTTGGTTTAGTGTATGATATTACAAAACCTGAAATTGATTTACAACTTATCCAGTATGATGATAAGGTTGATGTTGCAGTAATGAAATTTACTTCACAACTATATTTTCCAACTGTTAAATTTGGAGATAGTGATGAAGTAAAAACAGGTGAATTTGTATTTGCTTTTGGTCATCCTGATAGTTTTAACTTCTTTAATACAGTAACATTAGGAGTTATATCTTATCCAGAAAGATATTTATCAGATGATACAGATAATGATGGAACTAATGATTGGGATAGTTTATATATCCAACATGATGCCGCCATTAACCCTGGAAATAGTGGTGGACCACTTGTAAATCTAAAGGGTGAGGTAATTGGTATTAATACATTAAAAATTGCTTCAATTAGTATTGAAGACATGGGTTTTTCAATTCCAATCAATTTAGTATTAGAATTATTAACTTATTTAGAAAAAGGAATTACTCCCCAAAGAGTTGTCTTAGGAGTGTCTGTAATTTCAGTTAAAGCAATACTTGAAAATCCATCATATTATCAAGTGAATGTTCCTGAAATTGTCTTATCATTAATTCCAAGTGATATTGAATTTGGTTTTTATATTACAAATGTTGAAGTGGGAAAATTAGGTCACATAACAGGAATTAAAGAAGATGATATTCTTTATAAGTTTAATGGTGTAGAACTTCGTTACTCTTATATCCTTAGAGCTGAAATTAATAAGTATGTTGTTGGTAGTGGTGAAATTGTTGAAATTGAAGTTTATCGAAATGGTGAACTAATCAAATTGGAAGTTAAATACTAAGGGAGGATGCAATGAAAAAAATATTTATTTGCTTACTGCTTTTGTTTCTTACAGCATGTAATACAACAAAACAAGAAATTACAAAATTAGAAATAAAATATGCATATGATATTGTTACAGTTGGTGATACCTTCTTACTAACTACCAATATCGATAAACTAACAAATAATGATTTAGGATATGTTGATTCAGATTTACTATGGAGTTCATCTGATGAAGAAATAATGCAAGTTGATAAAGGTTATATTGTTGCTTTAAAATCAGGAAATGTTGAAATAAAAGCAAGAGTAGGTAACTATGAAGCAATAAAAACATTTAAAGTAGAAGATAAAAAAGTATCCAATAAAATTACAATATCAGGATTACAAACTGTAGAAGTTGGGAAAACAATTACTCTAACAGCCACATCAAACTCAGAAACATTTAGTGAAATTGTTTGGACAAGCGAAGATCAAACAATTGCAACTGTTAATAATGGTGTTGTAACAGGAATTAAAAGTGGACTTGTAAAGATTAGAGCAACAGCAAAATTAAATAATGCTCTATTTGATGAATATTATATATTTGTTAAGAGTGAAGATTTAAGTAAAGAAATTATAATTAATGAAATAATTAAAAGAATATATGAATTAGAAGGTGTATTCGATCTAACTTCGATTAATGAAAAAGTAGTTAATCTTGTAGAAAACACAAAAGATGCAATCGTTGGTGTAAGTAATTACAAAGATGTAAGAAATGGTGGTAAAGTAACACGTGAACTAGCTGGAGTTGGAACTGGTATTATTTATAATAAAGAAACAGTTGCAAATGGGTATAAATACACTGTACTTACAAATCACCATGTAATTGATGGTTATAACGCAATTAAGATTTATCTAGGCTATATTGATAAGACAATTGACGCAACTTATATTAAAAGTGATTCTAGCTTAGACTTAGCAATTGTTGAATTTACAACAAACATTGATATTACTCCTGTAAAGTTTGCCCAAAGAGATAGTTATAAAACGGGTGACTTTGTAGTTGCAATGGGTAATTCAAATGGATATGAATATTTTGGTTCAGTAACATTTGGAATAATTTCATATCCAAAACGAACACTAGAAAATGAAAAAAGTATCTTTATCCAACATGATGCAGCAATTAACCCTGGAAATAGTGGTGGACCATTATTTAATCTAAAGGGTGAAGTAATTGGAGTTAATACGATAAAGTTTACTTCAATTGATATTGATAATATGGGATTCTCAATATCATTAGACACTGTCTTAGATTACATCGGATAAATTTTATTATATAAATAGGTTAGGAAAAAAATATGAAGAAAATGTTTAAGGAATTTGGTGCTTTTATCCAAAGAGGTAATGTTTTAGACTTGGCAGTCGGTTTAATCATTGGTAATGCTTTTAATGCAATTGTTAAGAGTTTGGTAAATGATGTAATTATGCCAATCATTGGCCTTGCTGGAGGTAAAAATTTTGCTGAAGCAAAATGGGTATTAGTACCAGGTGTAGTAAGTGATACTGGAGTTGTTGAAAAAGCCGAAGTTGCTATTTTCTATGGAGCATTCGTTCAAACTGTTATTGATTTTTTAATTATTGCACTTACAATATTTGTAATTGTTAAAGTAATAACTACATTAAGAGAAAGAACTGAAAAACGTCTTTTAGATTTAAAAGCTAAATTACATAAAGAAGAATCTGACAAAGCTAAACAAGAAGAAATTGAAAAAGCAAGTATTGAAACAGTAGAAGAAGTTGTAAAAGAAGTTAAACCAACAACTGATGATATCCTGCTTGAAATTAGAGATCTATTAAAACAAAAAAATGAGTAATAAATCAAACTCTTGATATCAATAAAAAGATATTGAGAGTTTTTCATTTTCCAATTTACTAATTTTTTTTAATATGTTATAATGAAGAAAAGAGGAGTGGAAAAATGAAAAAGTATACAAAAATATCTTTTTTTCTATTATTTGTTTTTATAAGTATATTTATTAGTGGTTGCACAAAAGAAAATGATTATCAATATGACTATTATGAAGAAGACACAACAGTTGTTAGTGATTCAACAAATTATGTACTTAAAGCAAAAGTAACATTACCAAAAACAGAAAAGTTAGTTCCTGCAGTTGTTATGGTTCATGGTTCTGGTCCACAAGATATGGATGAAACTACTCGTGAATTAAAATTATTTAAAGATTTAGCAATACAACTTGCTAAAGTTGGTATTGCCTCTATTCGTTATGATAAAAGAACTTACACATATCTTGAAGAGTTTGCAGCAAATATTTATGGAACAATAAAAGATGAAATTATTGATGATGCACTGGGTGCAGTTTCCATAATTAAAGATTATCCTGAAATTGATGTAAATAATATTTATATATTAGGTCATTCTTTAGGTGGTCAGCTTGCTCCCCTTCTTGCTAATAAATCAAATGATGTAAAAGGGGTTGTTATGCTTGCAGGAACATATAAGCATCTTATAGATGTTTATATGGAACAGCTACTTGAATATGATAAACCTACTTATGATAAAATATATCCATATTATAACTTTTTTAGAAATGCAAAAACAGTAGGAGAGGGTCAGGAAAATGCATATTTTATTGGTGCTCCTCTTACATATTGGGTATACTATAATAAAATTGACATTATAGCAGAGACTAGAGTTTGTGCTAGATTAAAACCGATGTTATTATTACAAGGAGGACAAGATCTTCAAGTTAAGGCTGATACCTTAAAGGGATATGAAGATGAAATAAAGGATATTGCAAAGAGTGCTGAATTTAAATTGTATGATGATTTAAATCATATGTTTGTTAATGGAGTAGGCGAAACAATAGAAACGGCATATACTGTAAAAAAAGATGTTCCAAAGTATGTGATTGATGATATTTACAATTTTATTAATAAAAACAAGTAAAAAAGGTCCAACTGTGAAGTGCACCCCAAATATTGGACACACAATAAAAGTGTGTTATAATATTTGAAAGGGGTGCTTTTTCTATGTCTATTGGAAGACCAAAAGGTGGAGTAAACAAAAAATATACTCCAGAATTTAAATTAGAAGTTATAAATTTTAATAATGTTAATGGGCCAGCTGAAACACTACGTGCATACGGGTTACCAACTGATTCTATAATTTACAAATGGCAAAAAATATATCTTGAAGAAGGTATGGAAGGATTATCAGTTGAACGACGTGGAAAAGCAACTAAAGCAGATAATGTTATGAAGGGTAGACCTGCTAACTTCAACGCTAAAAAGGATGAAGATCTTATTGCGGAAAATCGAAGACTTAAAATGGAAAACGACTACCTAAAAAAATTGGCAGCTTTAATTCAAGAAGAGGAAAAGAGACAAAAGAAGTCAAAGTAAGAGCTATCATAGAATTAAAGCAAGAGTACAATTATGCAATTTATCCTCTTCTTAAAATAGCTAATTTATCTAAATCAACGTTTTACTATATTAAATCAACTTTAGAAAAACCAGATAAGTATTGTGTTGAAAAAGATTATATCAAAAAAATATACCATGAACATAAAGGAAGATATGGTTATAGACGTATAACTATTGCTTTAAGACTTGAAATTGGCGTTATAATCAATCATAAAACAGTTTTAAGACTAATGAAAGAATTAAACATTGCATGCAAGATAAGAGTAAAAAGATATAAGTCATATAAAGGTGAACAGGGATTAATAGTTAAAAATCTACTGTTAACAAAAACAGTAGATAAACTAAATCATAAAACCTATTATATTAGAGACTTTAATACTAATAGACCAAATCAAAAATGGGTTACTGATATAACAGAGTTTAAGGTGTGTGGAAAGAAAATATATTTATCGCCACTTATTGATGTATTTGATAAAACTATATTATCTTATCAAATTTCATTTACACCAAATATAAAACCAGTAATAACCATGCTTGAAGAAGCTATTAAGAACCATAGACCAAAAAAATTAATAATACATTCTGATCAAGGATATCAATACCAACATAAGACATTTCAAAATATTTTAAAGAAACATAATATTAAACAATCCATGTCAAGGAAAGGAAATTGCTACGATAATTCTATAGCAGAAAACTTTTTTGGAATATTGAAGTCAGAGTTCTATTATACTGAAAACTTTTTTTCAGTTGATGAATTCATTACAAAACTTAAAGAGTACATAGATTATTATTGTAATGAAAGAATATCAATAAAATTAAAAGGCATGACTCCTAATAAATTTAGGGAATCACACCTTTCTATTTCTTAAATAAAATCTTAATTTATATAATTAAACATTACTTTTATTTAAAGTGTCCAACTATTTGGGTTCAGTTCTCTGGACCCTTTTATTTTTTATCTACAATTAAATCATCTTCTTTAAATATATACCAAGGTATATTATCAACATTAAAATAAAGTTCCTTTGAATATTCTCCATTACTAGGAATTAAGCCATTTATTGGATTTACTTTAATAGTTATAATTTCTTTTGGTTTTTCATACCATCCATAACCTTTGTTCTTCATATAATTTTCCATAATATCAGCCCACAAATACTTAATAAATTTACCATCTGTGTTTTCTAAATACCTATTATCATCATAACCAGTCCATATCCCTAAAGTAATCTCACTGTTATAACCTACTATTAAACTATCAGTATCAGTAGTACCAGTTTTGGCTGCAAATCTTTTTGAAAGCATATTAGCAATTTGTGAACCAGTTGCACTAATATTTATTCTAAGTTTATTATCAAAAGTATTTGTTAATGTTTCTGTTAATATATAAGTATTTATTTTTGAATATTTTTGGTTTGTTGAAGGTTTTTCTTCATAAATTATATTATCAAATTCATCAGTAATTTTTGTAATATAAATAGGTTTTAAATCTTTTCCCAAACTTGCAAATTTTGCATAACCCATTGTAAGTTCTGAAAGATGAACTTCACTTGTTCCTAAGGCTAAAGAAGGAGTATTTAGAATTTTTGTTGAAAAATCAAAGTCAAGTAAAGTATTATATAATACATGTGTTCCTAAAAATAAATGAGTTTTCATAGCATATATATTATCACTTGTAGCAATAGCATAGGCCATTGAAACTTCTTGATTAGGATAAATGTCATTAAAATTTGTTGGCGCATAAATTTTACCATCAATATTAAATTCAGTTTTACTACTATTAAAGGTTGTAATAGGTGTAAATCCTTTATTTAAAGCTGCATAGTATAAAAAAGGCTTAATGGTTGATCCCGGCTGACGTTTTGCCATTGTTGCTCTATTATATGTTGATTTCTGATAATCAACCCCACCAATAACACTTAATACTTCACCAGTTTTTGAATTTACAGCATAAATGGCAAGTTCTAAATCACTATTTTTTGGGTAATATTTATTCATGGCATTAATGATGATACTATTTAAATCAAGATCTAAACTAGTATATACTTTAATTTTATTTCCTTGAATATAATTTAAAACATTTAAATTTTTTAATTGATTAATAATGATGTCTTGATAATATGGTGCAAACACATCATTATTTAAAGTAGCTTTACCATAAAATACAATTTTTTCGCTTAAGGCATTATCTCTTTCTTCTAAAGAAATTTTGTTATCATTGTAAAGTTCATTAATTATTAGTTCTTTTCTTTCTTTGTTTTTTTCATAATTTCTAATTGGAGAATAATAATATGGGCCTTTCGGGATTGAACATAGCACTGCCGCCTCTGCAATACTTACATCGCTAGCGGTTTTGTTAAAATAAAATTTTGCTGCATCATTGATACCATATATACCATGATCAAAGTAGATGGTATTTAAATAACCCTCTAAAATCTTATCTTTTGAATATTTTGATTCTAAATTAATAGAAATCATTATTTCTTCAATTTTTCGTTTTACTTCTTTGTCACTGTTTAAATAAAGAAGTCTTGCATACTGTTGAGTAATAGTAGATGCACCTTCTTGATTTTTTGAAGCACTAATATTATTTATTAATGCGCCACCAATTCTCATTAAGTCAATGCCTTTATGTTCATAGAATTTTTTATCTTCAATGGAAATTATTGAATTAATAATATCTTTATCAATTTCATCAAAATTAATATAGGATTGTTTATTTTCATTATTTAAAACCAAAAATTGATTGTTGTTTTTATCGTATATTGTAATATCAACCATTTTTGGTAATGAAAAATCTAATTTTTGTGAATAATAAATGAAGATAAAGATAATTATTATTACGACAGTAATCATCAATAAAAACAAATATTTCGTTAATTTAAGCATAATTTTCATTTTAATCACCAATTATATTTTGGCTAAAAACGATTAAATTATTAAAAATAAAAATGAATCCTAAAAAGGATTCATTATATGTTCTTCAATAATATCAATTTGTTTTTCTAAATCAATATTACAATTATTAATACTTCCAATTGCATAGATATAATCATTTGATGTTTGTAAGAATTGATTTGTAATTATATGTTTATCCTCTGTAAATAAATTTAAACTAGGATATAATTTATCAATAATTAAATAATCATATGTAATTTTTTCATTATTAACAATTATGTAGTTATTAAATACTTCAGCTTCATCAAATTTCTTAAAATCTAAGTGCTTTGGATTTATATCTAATTTTGAAACAATTATAAAATCATAATGCATATTATCACCTAATTACATTATACATTTTTAAATTTAAAAAAGCAATTATGAGTTGAAAAAAATGTGGAAATATGGTAATATATACATATGTTGAAAGGGGATATATATGGGATTAACTGCTGGAATTATTGGTTTGCCTAATGTCGGTAAATCTACATTGTTTAACGCAATAACAAAATCAAAGGTATTAAGCGCCAATTATCCATTTGCTACTATTGAGCCAAATGTTGGTGTCGTACAAGTAAAAGATGAAAGAATGGATAAGATAGTAGAAATAGTTAAACCACGAAATGTCGTTTATACGGCTTTTTCCTTTACTGATATTGCTGGATTAGTAAAAGGGGCAAGTTTAGGGGAAGGTCTTGGAAATCAATTCCTTTCGCATATTCGTGAAGTAGATGCTATTTGTCATGTTGTTAGATGTTTTGATGGAAGTGATGTTGTCCATGTAAGTGGAAAAATTGATCCAATCGATGATATTGAAACAATCAATTTAGAATTGGCATTTGCTGATTTAGATGTAATTGAAAAAAGAATAAGTAAGATAGAGAAAAAAGCACAAATGAAAACTGATGCTGAAGCAACTAAGGAATATGAAATATTAGTTAAAATAAGACAAGGTTTAGAAAATGGAATTAGTGCTCGTAGTATTGGTCTAACTAATGAAGAAAAAGAATATATTAAAAACTATAATTTCTTAACACTAAAACCAATGATTTATGTATTAAATGTACGTGAAGATGAAGTGTTAACACTTAATAATCATGTAAAAAATGTATTTGAATATGCAAAGAAAGAAAATACAAAATGTGTTGTAATTAGCGCTAAGATTGAAGAAGAATTATCAGAATTATCAGATGAAGATAAAGCCTTATTCTTAGAAGAACTGGGAATAAAAGAAAGTGGATTAGATATTCTAATTAAAACAGCATATGATATGTTAGGGTTAGAAACTTTCTTTACTGCAGGCGAAAAAGAAGTTAGAGCTTGGACATTTAAGAAGGGTATGAAAGCCCCTGAATGTGCTGGTGTAATCCATACTGATTTTGAAAAAGGATTTATTAAAGCTGAAGTAATATCATACGAAGATTTTATTAAATACGGTTCTTTACAAAATGCAAAACTTGCAGGACGTATGCGTCTTGAAGGTAAAGAATATATTTTCCAAGATGGAGATATCACTATTTTTAGATTCAATGTTTAATTGAAAGGAATAATCGTAAGATTATATAAAAAATATGAAAGCTATAATTCTATCTGTTGGTAATGAAGTATTAACAGGGAAAACTATTAATACCAATTCCGCGTTTATTGCTAGTGAACTTGAAAAGTTAGGAATTGAAACTTCTAAGACAATCGTTGTTGGTGATTATGAAGAAGATATCGCCACTGAAGTAAAAAAATTCTTAGATAGTGATGCAACCCTACTGTTTACAACAGGTGGACTTGGTCCAACCCATGATGATCTTACAAAAGAAGTTATCTGTAAAGAGTTAGGATTAACTTTGGAAGTAAATGAAGAAGCAAAAAATGACATGTTCAATTATTTTAAAGAAGAAAAAAATGATTGTAATGTGAAACAAACTTTGTTTCCAAAAGAAGCAATTATCTTAAAAAACAAAATTGGTTCAGCTGATGGAGCAATTCTAAAAAAAGGTAATAAGGCTATTGTCTTATTAGTTGGTCCACCTCATGAACTAGTTCCACTATTTAAAGAAGAAGTTATTCCTCATTTAGAAGAATATCAAACAAAACTATTAATCCAGGATTTTATTTGTATGGGTAATAGTGAATCTTATTTTGAAAATTTATTATATGATTTAGTGCAAAATAATAAATATGTTTCTATAGCTCCTTATGCATCAAATGGTGTAGTTAGATTTCGTGTAATGGCAGAATTTAAATATTTAAATGAATTCTATCATGCTGTTGAAGATTTCAAATCAATAATGACTAATTATATAGTCAGTATTGATAATAGGAATGTTGAAGAGGTTCTTGTTGAGAAACTAAAACAAAAAAATTTAACTATTAGCTTTGCTGAAAGCATGACTGGGGGAATGCTAGCAAGTACAATTGTTAGTGTACCAGGTGCAAGTGATGTTTTAAAAGAAAGTCTTGTGACTTATAGTGAAGAAGTGAAAACAAAATATTTTGGAATTGATTTTTCAAAAGTAAATGTTGTTAGCCAAACATGTGCAGAAGAGATGGCAAAAGGACTAAAGAATATTACTAATAGCGATGTATGTGTAACTGTAACCGGTTATGCTGGCCCAACTGGAGATGAAGTTGGTAAAGTTTGCTATGCTATTAAATCAAAAGACTACTTGCTTTCAGCTTGTGCTAAATTTAGGGGTAATCGTGAAATGATTATTCAAAAAGCAACAAGATATATTTTGTATCAAACCTTAATATTTGTTAATGAAATATTATAATAGGGTTGAGGATTGTGTATGAAAAAAATAAAGATTGATTGGAAAAAAGTATCTGATTATATTATTAAAACATCAAATGGATTAGCTCTTGGATTGTTCTCTACTTTAATTATTGGAACAATTATTGGAACAATTGGTAAAATGTTTCCTGCTGGTGAAGTTAGAAATTTATTTTTAACTCTTAACTATTTATTAGCTAGATCAACAGGGTTTGGAATTGGCTTAGGAATTGCCTTAAGTTTAAAACAAGATGGATTAAGATTAATTGCTTGTGCTGTTAGTGGATTTATTGCTGCTAATTTTGCGTGGGGAATTAATCCTACTGCTATAACATTCCAAATAGGGGATCCTTTAGTTATTTATTTTGTTGTCTTAATAACAACTGAGTTGTTAAAATTAATATTAAAGAAAAAAACCGCTGTAGATATTATATTAGTCCCATTATTAACATTATTAATGGCATCAATTATTACCTTAATAATCGGTAAACCAGTATCAATGGTTACAACTTTAGTTGGAGATTTAGTTAATGCTGCGGTTACAATTCAACCATTCTTAATGGGAATTGTTATTAGTGTTTTAATGGGTATTGCCCTTACTGCCCCAATTTCATCAGCTGCGATTGCCAATGCCATTAAGCTTGGTGGAATTGCCGGTGGAGCAAGTGTGGTAGGGTGTGCAGTGCAAATGATTGGATTTGCAGTTATGAGTAGAAAGGACAACAATATTGGTACTGTTCTTTCTGTTGGATTTGGGACAAGCATGTTACAATTTAAAAACATTGTTAGAAAACCAATTATCTGGTTACCAACAATTATTGTATCAGCTATCTTGGGTCCTTTAGCTACTGTTGTGTTTAAGATTCAAACCTCACCAGCAGGAGCAGGAATGGGAACAAGTGGACTTGTTGGTCCAATTGATACATTAGGGCAAATGGGAACAAATATAACTTCAATATTATCAGTTATATTAATGTTATTTGTTTTACCAGCAGTTTTAGTTTGGATAGTTGATGTTATATTTAGAAAAAAAGCTTGGATTGTTCAAGGTGATCTAAAACTTTAAAATATAACTGGTTTAATAAAAAAATGCAATTAGAAATTTAGGAGGAATTATGTTAGAAAACAATTATATTAATGATGAATTACTTAGCAAAATAATGAAAGAACAAAATGTGAAGCTACATCAAATTAAAGCCGTTTTACAATTAATTGAAGATGGTTCAACTGTACCTTTTATCGCTCGTTACCGTAAAGAAGCAACTGGTGGACTTGATGAAGAACAAATTCGTGCAATTTATCAAGAATGGGAATACGGTCAAAAATTAGCTGAAAGAAAAGAAGACATAATGCGTCTTATCGAGGAAAAAGGTAAACTTTCTCCTGAATTAAAAGCAGAAATTATTAAAGCCGACAAATTATCTGAACTTGAAGATATTTATCGACCATTTAAAGAAAAGAAAAAGACAAGAGCAACTGAAGCTAAACGTCGTGGATTAGAACCATTAGCTGAATACTTATTATCATTCCCTCTTGAAGGCGATGTTGAAGCTGAAGCTAAAAAATATGTAACAGTAGAAGTGACTGAAGCATTAGAAAAAGATGGCCTTGTTGTAAAAGATGAAAAAGATGCTTTACAAGGTGCTATGGATATTGTTGCTGAAAATGTAAGTGATGAAGCAAGATTCCGTAAATGGATTCGTAGTTTCTTTGAAAGAAAAGCATTAATTGCTTCTGAAGTAAAAGATGCTAGTCTTGATGAAAAGAAAGTATTTGAAATGTACTATAGCTATGAAGAACCAATTAGTGAAATTAAACTTCATAGAGTATTAGCCTTAAACCGTGGTGAAAGTGAAAAAGTATTAAGAGTATTCATTAAAGAAGATATTGAACATGTATTAAGATTCTTAAATCGTAATGTAATTACTGTTGAAAATAGTATTACTGAAAGCTATGTAAAAATGGCTGTTGAAGATGCATATCGTCGTCTAATTAGAAGTTCAATTGAACGTGAAATTCGTGCTGACTTAAAAGATAAAGCAGAAGATCAAGCAATTATTGTCTTCTCTGAAAACTTAAAGAAATACTTACTTGCTGCTCCAATGAAGGGCAAAGTAGTATTAGGGGTTGACCCAGCTTTCCGTACAGGATGTAAAATGGCTGTTGTTGACCAAACAGGTAAAGTATTAGAAATTGGTGTAATTTATCCTAACCAAAAGAATAAAGAAGAAGATGTTCCAACTGAACGTGTAATCAAATCATACCAAACAGTTGTTAACTTAATTAATAAATATCATATTGAAGTAATTGCTATTGGTAATGGTACTGCTAGCCGTGAAACAGAAAGTTTCATCGTTGATACATTAAAAGAAGCTTCAAAGAAGAATCAAGTAATGCATCAAGTAAGCTACATTATCGTTAATGAAGCGGGTGCATCAATCTATTCAGCAAGTGAACTTGCTAAGGAAGAATTCCCTGATTATGAAGTAGAACAAAGAAGTGCTGCCTCAATTGCTCGTCGTTTACAAGATCCACTATCAGAACTTGTAAAAATTGATCCAAAATCAATCGGTGTTGGACAATATCAACATGACGTTACACAATCTAAATTAAATTCTTCACTAGATTTCGTTGTTGAAACAGCTGTAAACAGTGTTGGTGTAAATGTTAACTCAGCATCAGTTTCATTACTTCAAAGAGTATCAGGTTTAAATGCTGGTACTGCTAAGAAAATAGTTAAATTCCGTGATGAAAATGGTCAATTTACAACACGTAATGATTTAAAGAATATTAAAGGTATTGGACCAAAAACACTAGAACAAGCAATTGGTTTCTTAAGAATTCCAAATGGTTCTGAAAAATTAGATATGACTGCAATTCACCCAGAAAGCTATAAATTTGCTGAAGCAATTCTTGCAAAATTAGGTCTTACTAAAGATCATATAGGAACTGATGAATTAGTAAAAAAATTAAAGAATGCTGATAGAAAAGCCTTAAAAGAAGGACTTGAAGTTGGTGAATATACATTTAACGATATTATTGATGCATTAATTGCCCCACTTCGTGACCCACGTGATGAATTTGAAAAACCAATTTTAAGAAGCGATGTATTACATTTAGAAGACTTAAAAGTTGGAATGGAATTACAAGGTACAGTACGTAACGTGGTTGACTTTGGTGTATTTGTTGACTGTGGTGTTAAAGAAGATGGATTAGTACATATTTCAAAAATCAAAAGAGGTTATATCAAACATCCACTTGATGTAGTAAGTGTTGGTCAAATCGTTAAAGTTTGGGTAGTATCAGTTGATCTTAAAAAAGGTCGTCTAGAACTTACGATGATTGATCCTAATAAAAAATAAGAGGATTAGTTTATGAAACAACATGATGCCATAAATACTATTCTTGAACAACTGGTTATAAATGACTTTGTTGAGGCATGTTACCTCACTGGAGCAATTGTAACTTCACCTGAAGATGAAGAAATAATTGACTTTCATATTGTTTTAAAGCATGAACAGTTAAAGAATTTTTTAAATCATAAGGTTAATATATTAAGTAAATATAATGATATTTTATATTTAGAAATCAAGGATAATAGAATTATATGTGTATATGATAATGATGTTTTCATAAATTTATACTACTATTTACTTAATCAATTATTCATAGATACCGATTATATTGGTATCTATGATCCTAATAAGATACTTGAAAAAAGAAAGATTACAAAAGAAATTGATGCAAATTATACTGGTGGTTTAATCAATGAATTCGCATTATCTTTAAATGAATTTTATTTTAGTTATAAATATAATAAAAAATTAGTTGCATTTAGAAAAGCTTTTGAAATTCTTGAAATCTATACAAAAATTCAAAATCTTGATTATGATAAATTTGTAAACAATAATCCGTTATTGACTTATTTACCAAAAGCAAATGATAAATATTTTGAGATTTTAAAAGTTATGAAATTTGATAATTATTTAATTGCGGTTTCAAAAATGGTTATTAGTATTAATAATATGATTGGAAATTTGCCAATAAGCGTAGCCCAAGCGATTAATTATGACTATTTTTTAAAAGTTAAATCGCTTATATTTAGTCTGTTAGAGGAATAGTCATGAAACATATATTTATTATTAACCCTAAAGCTGGTAAAAAAGATATTACAAATTATATAAAAGATAAACTAAAAGAATATAGTGGCAAAATAAATTATGATGTTTATGTAACATCAAAACAAAATGATGCATTAGAGTTTACTAAAAACTATTTAAAAAATAATAGTGGTATGGTAAGGTTTTATGCATGTGGTGGAGATGGAACTTTAAATGAAGTAGTTAATGGTGCAGCCCAAAATCCTAATGCTTCAGTTGCTTGTTATCCTTGTGGAAGTGGAAATGATTTTGTAAAGGTGTTTGGATCTGCTGACAGTTTCTTAAACCTTGACGCCCTAATTAATGGGGAGGAAAAATTCATTGATTTAATTAAGGTTAATGATCGCTATACTGTAAATATATGTAATTTGGGTTTTGATGCCCATGCAGCCAAAAACTTCATAAAGTTTAAAACTAAACCATTTCTTTCAGGTCATTCAGCCTATACCCTAGCCTTAGCTTATACCCTAATATCAAAAATGAAACATAAGGCAAAAATTACTATTGATAATGAAGTTATTCATGATGGTAAATTTTTACTTGCAGCAGTCGCAAATGGTATTTGTTATGGTGGCGGATACTACTGTAGCCCATATGCTAAAGTAGATGATGGATTAATGGATATTTCCATTGTACAAAGTCTATCAAGATTTAAATTTATTAGTATGGTAGGTAAGTATAAAGATGGTACTTACTTAGAAAACAAAAAAATAATGAAATATATTAATTATAGAAGAGCCAAAAACATTGTTTTTGAATCTGAAAAAGGAATAGTATATTGCATTGATGGGGAAGTTTTTGAGGATAAATTAATTAAACTTAATATAAATGAAAATGCTATTAAGTTTGTAGTCCCTTTAAAATTGTCTTGACTTTAAATAATAAATAGTTTATTATAGTAATGAATACAATAAAAATTATACTAAGATTCTTAGTGTAATACAGGAGGAATTAAAATGTTTGAAAAAGTGAAAACAATTATTGCAAATGAACTAGGTGTTGAAGAAGCAAAAATCACATTAGAAGCTAGATTAACTGAAGACTTAGGGGCAGATTCATTAGACGCTGTAGAATTAATTATGGCTATTGAAGATGAATTTGGAATCGAAGTTAATGATGAAGCTGCGCAAAAAATTCGCCAAGTAAAAGATATTGTTGAATACGTTGAAAAAGTAGCAAAATAATATAAAACCTTCAGAAATGAAGGTTTTTTTAAAAATATGGTATATAATAATATATATAAAGAAGCATAATAAATATTAAAATTAGGGGTAATTATATGTTAGGTCTATTAGTTAAGTTATTTATAAAAAATAAAGATAATGTTGAAGATTACCAAATAAGAACAAAGTATGGTACATTATGTGGAATGATTGGGATTGTTAGTAATATTTTTATTGCCTTAATAAAAATAATTACTGGTGTTTTTACAGGAAGTATTTCCATAATTTCTGATGGTGTAAATTCTTTAACTGATGGAGCCGCAAGTGTTATTACAGTAATTGCCTTTAAAATATCAAGTACTCCACCAGATAGTAAACATCCATTTGGACATGAAAGATTAGAATATGTATCGGGCCTAATCGTGTCTTTTATCATTTGTATTATTGGGGTATTATTAGCAGAAACATCAATTAAAAAAATAATTAATCCTGAACCCCTTGATATTAGTAAATTTTCAATTATGGTTATTGTCTTATCAATTTCTATTTTAGTTAAAATATGGCAATGCAGTGTTTATTATAGGGTAAGTAAGAAGATTAATTCCAATTCTTTAAAAGCATCATCTTTTGATAGTTTAAGTGACTGTATATCTACCGGAACCGTATTAATTAGTATGATAATTTCTAAGATATTTAACCTTAATCTTGACCCATACTTAGGTTTACTTGTTTCACTATTCATCATTTTCAGTGGAATTAAATTAATTAAAGAAACAATCTCACCATTATTAGGTGAAGCCCCGAGTGAGGAATTAGTAAATAAAATTAGGGATAAAATTAATTCATATGATTCAATTTTAGGATATCATGACTTAGTTATCCATACCTATGGTACAAAAGTATTTGTAACTATACATGTTGAAGTGGATGCAAAAGAAGATATAATTGAGACTCATGAAATAATTGATAACATTGAAAGAGAATTTTTAAATGAATTAAATATTAATATGGTAATTCATATGGATCCAATTGATTTAAAAAACTTAACTTTAGTAAAAGTGAAAAAATCAATTACAGAGATTTTAAAAAATTTAAACTGCGAATTAGATTTTCATGATATTAGAATTAATAGTGCTATTCCATCAATTTTATTTGATTTAGTAGTTCCTGAAAAATGTAACTATAGTGATGAAGAGTTAACTAATATAATAACTAAAAAAATTAATGAAAAATATCATGATTATGAAGTTATTATTAAATTAGATCATCATTACATTTAATGATAAGTATAATAGATTACAAAATTATAAAAAAATGATATAATATATAATATAAAAAATTGTGTTAATCAATATAAGGAAGGTGACATAATGATTAAGGATTTTTTTGTAAATAATAGACAAAAATATTTAAAAGAAGTTGAAGTGAATTCAGTAACGGTATTATTCTCAGGCAATGTTTATCAAAAGAGCGCTGATAGCGATTTTCCTTTTGAAGTAGATAAAAATTTCTATTACTTAACAGGAATTAATCAATCTAACTGTAAATTAATTATTGCTAAAGGTGAAAAAATATCATTAACATATTTATTTATTGATGAATATGATGAATTACTTGCTAAATGGGTTGGTAAATCATTAACAGTAAATGAAGCAAAAGAATTATCTGGTATTGATGATGTTTTATTTAATAAAGATTTTGAAAAAACATTAAACAGTTTAATCAATCCAAATCGTAAATCTGTTGTAATTTGTGATAAGATTTATCTAGATTTAGAAAGAAGAGTTGGTGTTGATAGTATAACTAAAGGAATGGCTTTCTCAAAAGAAGTTAGAAAATCTTTTCCTGAAATTACTTTAAAAAATGCATATCACACTATTGTTAAGTTAAGAATGATTAAAGAAGAAGCAGAAGTTGAAATTATCAAGCAAAGCATTAATACAACTAAGAATGCTTTAAATAAGGTAATGGCAAATTTAAAACCTAATTTATATGAATATCAAATAGAATCAGTGTTTGATCAAGCTATTCAATGGGAAAATAAAACTCATGCATTTGAAACAATTTGCGCAAGTGGTAAGAATGCAACAATTCTTCACTATGTAAATAATGATTCTTTATTAAATGATGGTGAATGTGTATTGTTTGACTTAGGTTCAAGAACGGAATTTTATGTAAGTGATATTTCTAGAACTTATCCTATTAATGGTAAATTTACGCCTCGTCAAAAAGAAATATATGAAGCTGTACTTGATGTTAATAAGAAATGTATTGAATTCTTAAAACCAGGTTTAACATGGCAAGAATTTAATCAATATGCTAATTCTTTACTTGCTGATCATTTAAAGAAATTAGGTAAAATTAAAGAATCTAAAGAATTAATTAATTATTATTGGCATTCAATTGGTCATTCAATTGGTTTAGACACTCATGACCCAGTTATTGCTACTTTACCAATTGAAGAAAATATGATTGTCACAGTTGAACCAGGATTATATTTAGAAGATGAAGGTTTTGGTGTACGTATTGAAGATAATATCTTAGTAACTAAAAATGGTCCAGTTAACTTAAGTAAAGATATCATTAAAGAAGTTAATGATATTGAAAATTACATGAAACAATTTAAATAAAAAATAAAAATGTTATCTTTTTAAGATAACATTTTTTATTAGTAAAAACCAAATTTATGTTTAATATATTTATGAAGGAGGAAATATATGAAAAATATATTAAGTATAATATACCTATTATCATCGTTTTTTAATATCTATGCAATTAACCCCTATTCAGCTACTGGACATAGTCAATTCACCGAACTTAGGTTTGTTGATACCAATAATAAATTACTAAAGAATAGATCACAATTATTCATTAATGAAAACCTTGATGCCCTTCCTAAAAGGTTTTGGGGAGATGTTACACGTTACACATATCAATATGCTGATGCAACTTATGTTGGAAATATTATTTTTTCAAGAAGTAATAAAACAAGTGAACCATTAGTATTTGAATATAGTATTCAGGAAGTATATTACGAAGAAAGAAGTTACAATATCCAAGGTACAATTAGTGGCAAGGTTAGTGGTAAAAAGAAGACAGTAGAGGGTAGTGGTCAAATTGAAGTTAAGGGTTCATACTCTGAAAAAGAAAGCTATCAAAGAACCGAAAAGAATACATTAAAAGTTACAGTATATCCAAATAAGAAGTTAACTTTAAGAGTTGCTGGTAAAGCTAAAATTAGTAGTGGCTTTTCTAAATATTACGTTTGTTTTATTACTACTAAGAAAGGAGCATGGGAAACAGTTGATGTTCTTACAAGTTATTTTGAACTTATTGAAGAAAATGCTTAAATATTTATACGTAATTATCTTATTAATATTTTTAATATTCTTAGTTTTATTAATGAGGGTTGAAAAAAAGGATATTAAAATTGGTGTAATTGAAAATGCAATCAATTTGTTTGATGAAGGAATTACTAATTTGGATATAAGTTTTTATATTAATCAAAAGAAAAGTTATATTACTGATATTAATAAAATTAAATCATCATATTTAGAAAATAAAAAAACAAATGAAATAATTAAAATAGAAGTAAAAGAATTTATATTACTATATGAGGCCAATATTAATAAAGAAAGTTTTTATAAATATTTAGTCAATTTTAAAATAGACTTACAATACGATTTTTACTTTGATGATTGCTTATTAGTAATTGATTATGAAAATAAAATTGTTAATTTAAAAATCGGATCAGTATCAGGTATGGTAAATGATGAAGTAATAAATAATGATGTAACGGTCAGTTACTTAAAAGGATTAGTTATTGAAAAAAATAATAAATCATATTTAGGGGGAATTTATATAGGTCTAAAAAGTGATGAAACAATAAAAATTACAAATATTAGTTTATCAGACTATAATGTAATAATTACTGATGCTCAAAAAATTAATGATTTTAATGATATTGAAAATTATGAAAATTTAATAAAATTAAACGAAACAAATAAATTATTTAATGATGTTTATATAAGTGGTGAAGAAAAATTTCTTTTATTTTTAGGTTACCATAAACTTGAACAAATACCAGAAGTAGGGTTAAAAATCGATTATACGCTTAATAATGAGCCAAAAACAATGTTTTACCCGAAGTTTAGATTTTATATAAATCATAATGATAAAGACTATTTAAGTGATTTAGTTTTTTATGAGTTATCGAATGATTGAACTAATTAATCTTAAAAAATGTTACGATAATAATACAATTATAGATATTGATTATTTTAAATTTGAAGCTAACAAGAAGTATTTATTAATAGGTGAAAATGGAAGTGGTAAATCAACTTTATTAAAATTAATTATTGGCGCTATATTTCCAACAACTGGTAGTGTTAATGTTGACTTTAAAAGAATTGGATTTGTACCTGAAAAAGTAGTTCTTCCGGAATTTATTAACCTTGATATTTTTTTGAAATTAATTAATTGTAATTATGATAATAAATATATTAGTTTATTTTCTCTAAATAAATATAAAAAATTTTATAAATACTCTAAAGGGATGAAGCAAAAAGCAGTAATTATTCAAGCTTTAATTAATGACTTTGATATTATTATTTTTGATGAACCAATGAACGGTTTAGATAAGATTAGTAAAATTAAATTTCTAAATTTATTAGAAGAACTAAAAAAGACAATCATTGTTGCAACTCATTATCCCGATGAATTTAAACATTTAAGTTTTAATAAAATTAGATTAATTGATGGAATGTTATATGATCAAACTGATTAAACTCCATTTATATTATTTATTTAATAAAACTATTTTTATAATCATCCTATTAACAGAAGCATTAGTAATTTTTAGTTTACTTGTTAATGATTTAAATATGAGTAATTATTTAGATTCCGTTTTTCCGATGATTAAAATAATTATTGCTTTTGTAAATATATATATTTATTCCTATTCAGTCAGTGATAATCAGAATTATTATTTTTATTATCTAATTGGATCAGTTAGTAGAATTAGATTCATTCTATCAAAGATATTTTGTTTATTTATGATAAGTTTATTTACCGTATTCATTGTCTTTTTTAGTTTTTTATTTTTTGGGTATTTAAAACTAAGTGATTATTATTTTGATAATTTATTTTTAATAAAGTTTTTAAATTTATTGTTACTGGTAATTACTTATGGTCTATATGGATTTATGGCAAGTTTATTAATAAAAAATAATTTTACAGTCTTATTAGTTATTGGATTATTTATTTTAGGAGATAATACAAAAAATATAATATTACTGCCAAATGATAAGGATTATAGCACTGTTAGTTTTATATATAAATGTTTAATTATTGTTTTTATAGTAATAATTAATCTATTAATTTATAATAAAAGAGAACTTAATTATTAGATTGATTAAATTAATATATTATGGTAAAATGATGTTGAATTAAAAATTTATTATATACTTTTAAAAGAATATAAATCTTTCTTGACTTATCGGTATTTATTAAGTATAATAATAAAGTAATTTATCTTGTGGAAAGAAGAAGTACCCACTTCTCACCTGATTGACTAAGATGTTGGTAGGTTCACGTCACTTTAATATTTTTTTTGTGATTATTTGTGGGTGCTTTGCGCACTCACTTTTTTTTCGCTTGATAAATTGAACACATTAGGAGGTGTCTTTTATTAGTAAAAATGTGGATCGCAAAAATGATGCTTTAGTAAATTATAATATTAGAGCTGAAAGGGTTCTGGTGATCGATGAAAATGGTGAATCTCTAGGAGAAAAAAGCCTTGTCGATGCAATACGATTAGCTGAATCAAAGAATCTTGATTTAGTTTGCGTAGCTCCAAATGCGAAAGTTCCTGTATGCCGTTTTATGGATTACAGTAAATATCGTTATGAGTTACAAAGAAAAGCTCGTGAAGCCAAGAAGAACCAAAAGGTTGTTACTGTTAAGGAGATCAGAATGACTCCAGTAATTAGTGGTAATGATTTTGATACAAAATTAAGAAATGGAATTAAATTCTTACAAGATGGAGACAAATTAAAAGTTACATTAACTTTTAATCGTCGTGCAAGAATGTTAACAACTAATAATGATGTTAATTATCAAATTCTTGAAAAGTTTATTGAGAAATCATCTGATTATTCTGTTGTTGAACAAAAGCCTACACTTGAAGGAAGAAATATTTCCATGGTTTTAAGCCCTAAAAAAGATAAATAATAGATAGGAGTGTAAGAATTATGCCTAAAATGAGAACCCACAAAGGTACAAAGAAACGTTTTAATGTAACAGGCTCAGGTCATATCAAAAGAAGCCGTCCAGGAACTAGCCATTTAGCTCCAGGAAAAACACAAAAACGTCTACGTCATTTACGTAAAGCTGGAACAATTTCAGCATCAGATTTAAAACGCATTAAAAAACAATTAGCAGTAATTAAATAATTAAAAGGAGGATTAATTATGCCACGTACTAAGGGTGGAGTAGTTTCAAGAAGAAGACGTAAAAAAGTCTTGAAATTAGCCAAAGGATATTTTGGATCAAAACATACGTTATATAGAGTTGCCAATGCGCAAGTAATGAAATCATTACTATACGCTTTCAGAGATAGAAAAAGAAAGAAAAGAGATTTCCGTAAATTATGGATTACTCGTATCAATGCCGGAGCTAGAATTAATGGTTTATCATACAGCCAATTAATGTTTGGATTAAAATTAGCTAACATTGATATTAACAGAAAAATGTTATCTGAATTAGCAATTTATGAACCAAATGCATTCGCAGATTTATGCAAAACTGCAAAAACTGCAATCGCTAATAAGTAAAAAGAGCTTTGCTCTTTTTTTTATTTTACTTTTTCGTATTTTTTTGTTATAATTATAACACAATAAGGTAAATCGCTTTTTTATATCAAAAATAAATAAATGGTATGGTGAAGTAATGAAAAAGATATTTGAAAAGGATTATTATATATTTTCAATATACGCAATTGGTTTGATCAATTGGTTTTTTAAACTAAATTATTTATATCTAATTTTAATATTAGGTTTATCATTTTTCATAATTTTAAAAAACTATGATCGGAAACATTTAATTTCGTTAATATTATGTACACCTTTTGTACATTATAATGATTACTATAATATTGTTTATTTAATAGCCGGTTTAATTTTAATTTGTTTATACACCTATGACATATATAAAAATGATCGATTATTAATAAATGAAATTATTGTTGCCATGCTTATTTTATTGGTTTTAATGACATTTTCTCTATTTTATACTCTTGATTTTAATTTATCTTTCTATGGTGTTTTAAAATTTGGGATTTATGCTTTTGTATTAGTATATTTAAATAGTGTTAAAACTGATAAAATAATGACAATTGTAAATAGTGTTATGTATTTAGGGGTATTAGTTATTTTAGAAATTGGTTTGTTTTTCTTAGAAAATTATCAAACTAATTTCTTAGATAATATTAAAGTATTGGATTTAGGTTGGGGAGGATATGATTTAATTTCTCTAACTTTTATAATCAGTTTTATTGTTACAACAATTGGATATCTAAAAACCTACAAATATAAATATTTCTTGTTTATTCTAGGATTTATCTCTTTGTCAATATTAACACTAACTAAAGGTTCATATATTTCAATTTTGATAATAAGTGTTCCTTATGCCTTACTTCTTTATAATAAAAACGAAAAAAATACATATTTAGTGAAACAATTTGTATTTTATGTTATAATTGCATTAGCTTTTCGTTTGCTAGTGTCTAATCCGACAGGGATTACAGATTATTGGTTTGAAAGAATAGAAAGAGATAATTTTTTAGATGATAAATATTTATTAATTAAAAAAGGCTTAGAAGTAATCAAAATAAATCCTATATTTGGGTTAGGAGCAAATGTAAGTAGCTTATTTATAAGTAATTATGAATATATTTTCGATAGTAAATATTTCCCTAATTTTGTGATTCAAACAATTGCAACGATTGGTATTTTGGGTATTATTGCACTATTATATTTTATATTTGTTGTTATAAAAAGTTTAATCTCAAAAAATATTTATAATACATTTGTTTTATTAATGTTTATTGTAATTTTAATTCAAGGATTATTCGATGCTAGTTTTTATACTGGCATAGTAATGATAATATTATCAATTACCTTAAGTGGAATTGAAAGAAAGGAGACAGCAGTTGCTGAATAATATGTACACATACGAATTAAATGATAAAAAATATGTTAGCGAGGAAAAATTAACTTTAGAACAAATTGCTAACAATACAGGAAAAAAATATTATGTTGCTAAGGTTAACAATCGTTTACGTGAATTAGGATATTACGTAAATTATGATTGTAAAATTGAGTTTTTAGGTCTTGAAAGTTTTGAGGCCGCAAGAGTATATGAAACAAGCTTACGCTATTTAATCATAATGGCTCTTGAAAATATGTATCCTAATGTAAAGGTTAAATTCTATCAATCAGTATCAAGATCAATTTCTTGCGAACTTGAAAATATTGATGTTATTATTGATGATTTATTCTTACAAAAATTAGAAATTGAAATGAGAAAACTAATTGAAGCTAATTATAAGATTACTCGTAAAAAGATTTCTAAAGAAGAAGCATTTGAAATATATCGTAAAAAAGGATATTTTGATAAGGTCGATGTATTACAATATCGTACAGAAGATACTGTAAACTTGTATGAATGTAATGGTTATGTTAACTATATGTTTGGATATATGGTTCCAGCTACTGGATATTTAAGTGATTTTAAGTTATTATCATATTATCCAGGATTTGTAATTCAATATCCACGTGCTGAGTCAGGAGGATTGATTCCTCAATTTGAAGACTCTCCAAAATTTGGTAGAATGTTAACTGATGCGAGAAATTGGAGTAATATTGCTCAAGGTTCAACAATTGCTCAAATAAATAAACATGTTGAAGAAAAAACAGTTGTTGATTTTGTTAATATGTGTGAAACTAAACAAAATAACATGCTAGCTGAACTTGGTTTAATTATTAAAAATGATATTGAAAATCTTCGTTTAATTTGTATAGCTGGTCCATCATCATCTGGTAAAACAACATTCTCTCATCGTTTACGAATTGAGTTAATGGCTAGAGGGATTAAACCATTAAAAATTTCTATGGATGATTATTATTTACCACGTGAAATGGCTCCAAAAGATGAATATGGAAAGCCAGATTTAGAACATGTTGATGCTTTAGATGTTGAATTCTTTAACCGTCAATTACTTGCTTTAATACAAGGTAAAGAAGTAGAACTTCCAATCTTTGATTTTAAAACAGGTACAAGAATTCCTGGGGAAAAAGTTAAGGTTGGTCAAAATCAACCAATCATCATTGAAGGAATCCATGCCTTAAATGAAAAACTTACTCACTCAATTCCTAAGCATCAAAAATTTAAGATTTACATTAGTCCAACTTCACAAATTAATATTGATAATCATAATCCAATTAGTGCAACTGATTTAAGATTATTACGTCGTATTGTTCGTGATGCTGAATTCCGTAAGACTTCACCAGTTGATACACTTGCTATGTGGCAATCTGTTCGTCGTGGAGAATTCAAATGGATTTATCCATTCCAAGAAGGAAGCGATTATGTGTTTAATACTGAACTTACTTATGAATTAGGGGTTATGAAAAAATATGCCCTACCTGTATTAGAAAAAATCGATCGTAATTCAGAATACTTTATTCCTGCTAATAGATTAGTAAAATTCTTAAAATATGTTAAAGATATAGATGATTCAATTGTTCCAACCAACTCATTGTTAAGGGAATTTATTGGAGGAAGTTGTTTCTATGAATGAAATTAGTTCTATGTTAAATGATGGCTGTTTATTAACAGCCGGAAATATTGGTGATTTTAATACAATGACTATTAATTGGGGTTTAATAGGTAATTTATATCAAAAAGAAGTAATTACCGTATTTGTTAGACCAACAAGATATACTTATGAATTTATTGATAAAAATGAGTATTTCACATTAAGCTTTTTCTACCCTTCTCATAAAACTAAAATGTCTTATTTAGGTAATGTTAGTGGAAGAGATGAAGATAAAGTTAAGAAAGTCGGTTTAACTCCAATTGCTGTTAATGAATCTGTAGGATTTAAAGAAGCTTATGTAACAGTTCTTTGTAAGAAAATCTATCAAGAAAAAATAAATGTTGAAAAATTGGATCCTAAATTAGTTAAGATGTTTTACTCTTATGGGGAATGTCATGATATAGTTATAGGTCAAATTATTCAAACAATTTATAATGAAGAAGCATAAAAAAAAGCCTTTTATAGGCTTTTTTTAATTGCTTTTTCTTTTTGAGATTTGTAATCGTCATAAAGTTCTTTAAAGCGAGTATAGTGAACAATTTCTCTTTCATGTAAATAGGCTAATGGACCTAAAACATCAGGATCATTTGTTAAATCCATTAGATGTTCATATGTTGCTCTTGCTTTTTCTTCGGCTGCCATATCTTCTGCTAAATCAGCAATAGGATCGCCTGTTGCTCCAATGTTTGCAACATTAAATGGAACACCAAATGCATCTGTCATAAAGATTTCTTTTCCATGTTGAGCATAATTTTGCATTAATCCATGTTCTTTTAATTCTTCAACACTTGCACCATCTAATAATTGATAGAATAGTGTTACTACCATTTCAACGTGACCTAATTCTTCAGTACCAATGTCAGTAAGGAGTGCCTTTCCCCTATTATCTGGCATTGTGTATCTTTGGTTCAAATATCTAAGTGCAGCTCCTAATTCTCCATAAGGGCCACCGTATTGAGTAACAATTACCTTAGCAAGTTCTAAATCCTTTTTCTTAATATTGATTGGATACCAAAGTTGTTTTGCATAAGTAAACATTATTCATTACCCTCCCATGGCCACTTAGTCATCATCCAAGACCAAGGTAGTGTTTGTTGGGTCATATCTGTAATTGGTCCGTATTCTTTTTCATATTCTCTAACTAGTGCATTTGTTCTAACGACAAGTTCATTATACAAAGAAACTGCTGATTCAACATTAGGACATACATCAAGATATAGTTTTAAATCAATCAAAGCAATTTTATGTGCTTGAATTTTGTTCATTAGTAATTCTTTATCAGTTCCCGTACTAAAATCTCTTTCAACAATTTTATATGGTTTATGTAAACTTCTAAAAAGTGTTCCTGTTTCCAATATTTCTGTCAATGGTACTAATTCTGAATTAGTATTATTATTAATTTGCATTTAATCCCTCCTGCTTTTAATATATGTATTTTTGTATATAAATACTGGGCAATCTTAAACATTCTATATTTGGAATAAAATTACTTTTTGTATTGCATTTTATTTCTTATTTTGTTATCATATAAGAAGAAGTGGAAGGAGAGTATATGCTACCAGTATTATTTATCGGTCATGGTTCACCAATGAATGCATTAGAAGATAATGAATTTACTAACGGTTGGAGAGAAATTGTTAGAAAAATTCCTATACCTAAATGTATTGTTGTTATCTCAGCACATTGGTTGACTAAGGGAACAAAAATATTATCTACACAAAATCCAAAAACAATTTATGATTTTTACGGCTTTCCTAAGGCTTTGTATGAAATTAAATATGAAAGTAAACTTGATCTAGATATTGCAAGAAGGATAAAGGAACTATTACCAAGTGCATCATTTGATAATACTTGGGGATATGATCATGGTGCTTGGAGTATTTTAAAAGTAATGTATCCAAATGCTGATATTCCGGTAATTCAAATAAGTTTGGATTATTATGCGAGTAATGAAGAACTTTATGAAATTGGGAATAGATTAAAGGTTTTACGTGATGAAGGAGTATTAATTATTGGCAGTGGAAATATAGTCCATAATTTGAGACTTGCAAGTTTTTCATCAAACTATAATTGGGCTGATAGTTTTGATAATTATATTTATCAAAATATTCTAATTGGTAATCATCGCGCTATAATTAACTATCAATCAATTGGTGATGCCAGCAAACTTGCTGTACCTACAACAGAACATTTTAATCCAATTCTTGTAGTATTAGGTGCATCAAGTAAAAATGATGATGTTAGTGTTATAAATAAGAAGATATTTGCTGGTTCTGTTTCAATGACATCTTATATATTTAAGGAAAAGGGGTATTTATGAAAAAAATTTTATCATTTTTAATTACAATCTGTTTTGGTATGTTTTTCTTAGAAACAAATGCTGCGGGCAAAGTTTTTTACAACATTTCAACAAGTGTTGGAGAAGATATAGCTACACAAGTAAATATAAATTATCATACTGATGTTGAAGGGACATTTGTTGAATATACATTAGCAAGTGACACAAGTTTTTCTTCAGCAACTCGTGTAACTGGAACTTATGAAACTTTCAAAGCTCCAGTAGGGGCTAATTTAGTTGGATTTGGTGAACGTTTCCGCGTTCGAGTAAGAATATATAATTTAACACCAGATACAAAATATATGTATCGTGTTGGTAAGGAAGGAAATTTCTCAGAAAGCTATTATTTCTCAACAGCCAAAGAAGGGGCATTTTCATTCTTACACATTACTGACCCACAATATTATAGTGAATCAACAGCTGCAATTTTTAATAATTTGATGACTCAAGCATTTACTATTAATCCTGATATCGCCTTCACATTCTTTACAGGTGACATTGTAGATAAGGGTGGAGATGAATCTCAATGGGAAATGTTCTATAAACAATCTAATTTAAAAAGACAAATGATTGCTACAGTTCCAGGAAATCATGAGTATTATGATGCCCATGGATCAGGTTCATATTTTGGTGATTTTTATCAAGTAAACTACAATAACCCTGACAATGGTGCTCATGAAAGTAAAAACACGAGTTATTTCTTTAAATATAATGACACATTATTTGTTGCTTTAAATACTGAAGAAAAAAGTCAAGCAAACCAAAAAGCATGGTTTGAATTAGTTATGAAATTAAATACTGATGTGAAGTATGTAATTGTTGGAATGCATAGAAGTATGTATGGAAGTATTTATGCAAGTGATAGTGTTACAGTTAGATCTAATTGGCTTGAATTATTTGATAAATATGGGGTAGATTTGGTACTATCAGGACATGATCATATTTACTCTCGTTCATTTAGATTATATAATGGTGTTAAGTCAAGTGATCCTGCGAAAGGAACAACGTATATTATTGGTGGTTCAGGAGGACAAAAATTCTATCCAATAACTGAAAGTCCAATGTATGCGAAATCAATTGCCAACACAAGTTGTGCAAACATAATCACAATCTCTGAAAATGGAATTTCAATTAATCTTATCGATTCATCAGGAAAGACTATTGATACATTAACTGATGAGAGTGGTAATCCAACAACAATTAAATCTAAGAGAATTGGTAATGTTGATCAAAACTTTAATAAGGAAGAATTTATTTCTCAAATCACAGTTGAACAAAGTAAGGTTGAATCATCAGTTGGTGTTATTACTTGGCCAAAAAGTGCTTATCAAAATGTAATTAATGTACAAGTAAACAATTATGAATTTGGATATGCAATTAAGGGCGTGTTCATGTATCATGAAAATTTAAATACATTTAATTTCACTGGTGTTACAGCAAATAAATTAAATAAATTTAAAGTTGTTGTTACATATAAAGATTTATCGACATCCGAATTAGAATTTGAAATAAACACAGTTATTCCACCAAAACCAGTTTATTTAAGAATAACTGAAGTATTAGATTTATGCAAAGTTAAATTGGATGGTTCAATTAAAAATATATTTGAATAAAATTAAAAGCCTCTAATGAGGCTTTTTTTAAAACATATTTTTAAATGTGTCAAAAATAAGAATGCTTATTTCTGAAGTAGGTGTCATTTCTGGATGCCATTGGAATGACATTATTGGCAATTCATCATGAATTATCCCTTCAACAACATCATCTTCCTTGCTTCTAGCAACAACTGTAAAACCAGGAGCAATTGTTTTTAATGCTTGATGATGATAAGTATTTGTTGTAAATTCATATGGCCAATCAAGTAGGCGATTCTTTACTGAAAGAACTTGATGAGTTTTTTCTTCATGAGAGTTACCAATATCTTGATATAAGCTTCCACCCATAAATACATTAATGGCTTGATGACCGCGACAAATTCCTAGAAGAGGTTTTTTTGTCTTGGCAGCGTATAATGTAACATCTTTATCTAACTGATCTAGATGTGGATCACAATTCTTTGATTCCCCATTATTTTCTTCATTAAAATGATGTGGTTCAATATCGCTACCACCTGTAATTAAGAAACCATCACATAAGTCTAGAATTTGATCAATATTTGGACTGTCTAATGTTAACATAATTGTAACAAAACCACGTTCATGTAATGGTTTTAAATATCTTTCATTTACAAACTGTTTTCTAACTCCATTTTCATATAATACACGAGAAGTAACTCCGATTAGTTTATTTTTCATATTTCCTCCAAAGTAATATTTATTATATTTATTATATCATATAAACATGTAATTTTCCAATATAAATAGCCTATAAATTGAAAAAATATATGTAAATGAATAAAGAAAATAATATGAAAAATGTAAATGCCTTTTTTGGTATTTTCATGTTGACTTTATCATTTAAAGCATATATAATTTGTTTTAAAGATGTCAAAAAAAGAAAAAACTCATCGAAAAAACTTTAATTTTCTATCTATAAAGGTTACTTATAAGTTAGTTTTCTCTCAACATTTCTTTTTTTCATCACTAAACAAAGGAAGTGGGAAAAATGGTTAAATTTATTATTAAACGTGACGGTCGTAAAGAAAAGTTTAACTCCGATAAGATTCATAGCGCCATTCTGAAAGCGCAAGAAGCGAATGGACAGATTGACTATGAACTTGCTGGAAAAGTGACGAATGCAGTTATTGATCAACTTAATGTGTTATTCAGTAATTCAATTCCGACAGTAGAAGAAATTCAGGATTTAGTAGAAAGAGCCCTTATGGAAAATGGCTCACTTGATGTAGCTAGGAAGTACATTTTATATCGTGCTGAAAGAACTAAAGTTAGAGAAGCAAAGACTAAACTAATGCAATCTCTAAATGATATTACTTTCCAACCATCATCAGATAATGATGTGAAAAGGGAAAATGCAAATATTGATGGAAATACTGCAATGGGAACAATGCTTAAATATGGAAGCGAAGCTTCAAAAGCATTTTATCTTGCAAAGGTTGTAAATCCACGTTTCTCAGAAGCACATGCAAGTGGTTATATTCATATTCATGATTTAGACTTCTATACTCTTACTATGACATGTTGTCAAATAGATTTAATTAAATTATTCCAAGGTGGTTTTTCTACTGGTAATGGTTTTATTCGTGAACCTCAAAATATCCGTAGTTATGCTTCCCTTGCCTGTATTGCTATTCAAGCAAATCAAAATGATCAACATGGTGGACAATCTGTTCCGAATTTTGACTATGCTATGGCAATTGGTGTACGCAAAACATTTAAAAAAGCAATTCGTAGAAATTTAATTAAGATACTTTCTATTGTAGATGAAAAGTATACTGAAGATTATATAAAACAATTAGTTTCTCAAATTGATAGTGTTTATCCTGTTCAAATGAAGGATACTGGTTATGTAAATGAACTTAAAAAGCAAATTAATTTTGAAAATAGTGATAAGTTTATTGACCGTATTGTAAGCATTGCTCATCAAGAAACTAAGGATGAAACATATCAAGCAATGGAAGCATTAGTTCATAATTTAAATACAATGCATTCAAGAGCGGGAGCTCAAGTTCCATTTAGTAGTTTAAACTATGGAACTGATACATCTGAAGAAGGACGATTAGTTGTTAATTGCTTACTTGAAGCAACAATAAGTGGTTTAGGAAATGGAGAAACTCCAATATTCCCTATTCAAATATTTAAAGTTAAAGAAGGAATAAATTTTAATCAAGAAGATCCTAATTATGATTTATTCAAAAAAGCAATAATTACAAGTGGAAGAAGATTATTCCCTAACTTCTCATTCTTAGATGCTCCATTTAATAAACAATATTATAAAGAAGGAAATTATGATACTGAAGTAGTTTACATGGGTTGTCGAACTAGAGTTATGGGTAATACTTATGATCCAAGTAGAGAAACAGCTTCAGGAAGAGGAAATTTAAGTTTCACATCTGTTAATTTACCTAGACTTGGTATTAAACATAAAAATGATTTAAATTCATTCTATAAAGAATTAGATGAAATAATGGATTTGGTGAAAGATCAATTATTAGAAAGATTTGAAATTCAAAGACATCGTAAAGTATATAACTTTCCATTTTTAATGGGACAAGGTGTATGGATGGATTCTAAGAACTTAAAATGGGATGATGAAGTTGGAGATATTATAAAACATGGTACTTTAACTATTGGTTTTATTGGTCTTGCGGAAACATTAAAAGCAATGATTGGTGTTCATCATGGTGAGAGTGAAGAAGCTCAAAAATTAGGTTTAGATATTATTTCAAGAATGCGTCGTAAATGTGATGAGTATTCTCAAAAATATAAAATGAACTTTAGTTTAATTGCAACCCCTGCAGAAGGATTATCAGGAAGATTTGTCCAAATTGATAAGAAGAAATATGGAATAATTGAAGGTGTCACTGATCGTGATTACTATACAAATTCATTCCATGTTCCTGTATACTATAAAACTTCAGCATTTAATAAGATCAATATTGAAGCCCCATATCATGCATTAACTAATGCTGGTCATATATCTTATGTAGAAGTTGATGGAGATATTGCTAAGAATCCTGATGCTTTTGAAAGAATTATCAGACACATGCATGATAGTGGAATTGGTTATGGAAGTATCAATCATCCAATTGATCGTGATCCTATTTGTGGTTATAATGGTATTATCGATGATAATTGTCCTAAATGTGGACGTAGTGAAGATTCAGTAAAATTTGAGCGAATTAGAAGAATTACTGGTTACCTAGTAGGAACCCTAGACAGATTTAATGATGCTAAAAAAGCCGAAGTTTCGAATCGCGTTAAACATAATGGGTTAACACAATGAATATAAGACTTGCTGGTGAAGTAGCTGAATCGATAGTTGATGGACCAGGGATTAGATATACTATATTTACTCAAGGCTGTTTACATAATTGTCCAGGTTGTCATAATCCACAAACTCATCCATTAAATGATGGTTACTATAAAGATACTGATGAAATTATCAAACTGATAAGATTAAATCCACTTACTAGTGGATTAACAATATCCGGTGGTGAACCATTTCTTCAAGTAGAACCAGTTTTAGATCTAGTATTAAAAGCAAAACAAATTAATCAAAATATTATTATCTATACAGGATTCACATTTGAAGAATTAAAAAATTTAAATAATGAAAATATTCTTAAAATATTTAATAATATTGATTTCTTAATAGATGGTCGATTTGATATAAATAAAAGATCATTAGAACTGTTATTTAGAGGCAGTTCAAATCAAAGAATTATTGATATGAAAAAAACTATTAAAACAAATAATATTGTTTTAAAAGACTTTTCAATATATTAA